>NZ_JBEPBF010000073.1:0-49977 GCF_040298985.1 Streptomyces sp. NPDC001093
CTTCGGGCTGCGCCCGAAGCCAGCGAACACCCGCGCTCCGCGCGGCTGTTCCGCTCCCGCTCCGCGTGAGCGGAAACCGGCTCGCTACGCTCCCCGCTCAACGAGCCTGCTGCGCAGTCTCGTTGACGCTCCCTCCGCTGCGCTTCGGGAGCAACACACCCCGCAGTGCGGGGTGTGGCCGACCTTCGGTCGGCTGGTGGCCTCCGCTGCGCTCCAGCCACCCGTGACGCTCCGCGCCACCAGGCATGCCACGCTCCGCGCGGCCCAAATTACGGGCCTGACGGCCCGAGCTGGCGGCAGGAACAGTGTGGGCGGGAATGGTAACTGCCCGTCAGAGTGGCAGACCGTCCAGGAGCCAGACCTGCTGTGCAAGGGCCACCCTCATGTGCTTCAAAAACTGATGCGGATAGATCCTGGAAAAGACCACGACTCCCGGAACGGGATCTCCGCACCGCTGACACCGGACAAGTGGAGCCGCGTGTCACCGGCCGGCGCCCGGAACCGTGGCAGCCAACCGTAGAGAACAGGCCCGCGGAGACCGTGTCTGATACCTCCCACACGGATGAACCGAAACCACACACAAACCGACACCCAGGCCAGCTTCCTGAGACAACGCCAGATCCACCCCAGGCTACTGAAGACCCGACAGAGCGCTTCTTGGACAGGGTTAGAGCGGCCTGTCCGTTCGAGGGCTGTGAGGGTGTGGGCGGTGAGCCGAGCCCAGTTGCGGAAGTTGCCGTGCGCTGCGTGGCGGTCAGTGTAGGCGATTGTGAGAGGGCGCTCGTTCGTCGCATGTAGAGGGCGTAGCCCCCGCAAGCCTCTGACCTGCGGAAATATGCGCGCAATAGGCATCCTGCGATGCCCATATCGGCATCCTAGGATGCCGATACATGTCCTCCGTGATCATGTCGTGTTTGGTAATCGAAGGAACCGAGGGGTTCCTTCGATTACCAAACACGACATGATGTAAGTGGTAATCTACAGGTCGTCAGAAAGCAGGCCAAAGAACAGCGCAGGTCGGGGGACGTACGTGTCAGAGCAGGGACGCGGCCGACACGGCCGGAAGCTGGTGAACACCGCGACCGGCGAAATCCATGAGTTATGGGAGATCCGTGAGGAAGACGACCCTCGCCGCTCCTACGCCTTCGGCGGCCGGCACGGGCAGTTCAGCTTCGCCCGCATCATGGCCATGCTGGCCAAGGACTCCGGGATCACCGGTGACGATTTCCGCGTCTTTTTCTACTGCGGGATCATGACGTACGAAGAAGGTGGCGCGACCGCGAAGGAGGCCGCAGAGTTCCTCGGACTGACCCCGCAAGCCACCCGGAGGATCACCAAGAAGCTCGCCGAGCACAAGATGCTCCTCGTAGCCGAGATCATCGGCCGGACCATCAAATACCGGGCCAGCCCTCACATCATCTCCGCCCTCTCCGGACGGCAACAGTCCGAGCAAGCCGCCGCCTTCCACCTGCCGACCCTGCCAGGACGCTCCGGATCAGCGACGAAGGGCCGAACCAATGACACGTCAAGACCCGTACCCCGAACTCACCGCCCTGCAGGAACGGACGAGAGAACTGCCGCACCTGAAACAGAACATACTGATGACGTACGCGATCCTGGGCGGCCTGGAGCACGCCGTCGAACGCACCGCGGCTGAGCTGGCCGAACGCATAGGGGTTCCCGCCCCTCACTTCTCACGCGCCCGCGGAGAACTGACCGAAGACGAATGGCTGGAGCACACACACAGCCAAGGCCAGGTGAAGTTCTTCCGCCTCGGCAAAAAAGCCACTGGACGAGCAGTCGTAGTACCACTACGAAACCGAACAATCACCTGAAACGCGCGTCTCACCCGACAGCCTGCCCAACCACCGCCGCCTCTGTGCGGCATGCAGCTGTGCTCGGCCGGAGAGCACGGGGCCGACGAGGTCTATCCCAACGCCGAGGAACCGCGCGGAGACGAGCAAAGAGCACGGTTTCTGCGCGGCGGTGGTGCGTCGCGGTACGCCACAGCCTCACGGGCGTGTCTCCAGCAGGGCCCACACGCGCTTGCCCCAGGGAGAGATGCCACCGAGGACGTCACAACCCCAGCGCAGGGCGCACGCGTCGACCAGGAGGAGCCCTCGGCCGGCGGTCTCGTCCGGGCCCGGGATCCGCAGCGCGGGCAGGCGGCGCGGGGCACGGTCAACAACGGCGACATACACGCGGCCAGCATCGGGCCGGTCCACTCTGATCCGCAGCGCAGACCCCGCCGCATGCCGCACAGCGTTCGCGACGAGTTCAGCGACGACGAGTTCGGCCGTGTCGACATCGCGGCGGTCCACGCCCCACGCTGACAGTGCCACCCGGACCAGGCGCCGGGCCTCCTCGCCGCTCTGGGGGACTCGCTCACGTACGAGGGTGTAACCGGGGTAGCCGCGACTGCGGGGCCTCGCTGCTGTACGGGTCACCACTGGTCCCCGTCCGCGCAGTCCGCGGGCCGGTCATCTCCTGCGCTGAGCTGCTGGTACATGGCCAGCAGAGCGCGGCAGTGCGTGGCCAGGTCCAACAGGCCGGATGTGTCCGCAGGGTGGGGAGCGCCGGTGCGTACGGCGGAGAGGGTACGGCGGGCGTGGGTGAGAACGTGCAGGCCGGTGCGCCACCATTCGCCGCGCGCACGATACACGAGGCTGCGGACTTCGGGAAGCAGCAGCTGCACGTGCCCGACCAGCAACGCAGCCACGTCCCGTTCGTGTCCGGACAGGCGGGGAGCCCACAAGACCGCTTCGCAGGTGCGGCGGATCATGTCGGTATCAACCGCGGCGGATTGTGCGTCATCGACGACGAGTTCGTGCGCGGCGCGCCGTGTCGCGGTCGTCTCCTCGGACGCTCTGATCATGGTGGTGGGCCTCTTCGACATCGATGGGTGCCCGGCCCGCGCCCTCGGGGGCTGCGGAACGAGCCGGGCCGTCAGCCTGGTCGGACTCGGTCCCCGAACGGCTGGTAATCACTCAACGCCTGTGCGCGACTACGGAATAGGGAGGAAGCTGGAGTAACGGTTGAACTGGTTGAACGCACTCGGGGGTGCATCGATGGCACGTCGACCGCGAACACCGAACACAGCTCTTGCCGCCCTCATGCAGGCTGAGGGCGTCGGAAACGCACAGCTTGCGCGCCGGGTGAACGCTGTCGGCCGTGAACTGGGGCTCCAACTGCACTACGACAAGACGACCGTGTCCCACTGGCTCGCCGGGTCCACCCCAAAGTCCGAGGCGCGCGCTGCGATCGCCGAGGCACTGTCGCGGCTGGTCGACCGGCCCGTAACGTGCGCTGAGCTGGGCTGGGACACCAAGGGCGAGACCGGTGCAGAACCAGCTGACGGCCGCGATGTGGTGGCGGGAGTGATCGACCTGAGCCGAGCAGACATGGACCCCTCACGCCGAGGCATGCTCCAGACCGGGCTGTACGCCGCCGCCCTGGCCGTGCCCCGGTTCGAGGACGTCGCCGGACGGACGGAGGCAGCGAAGGCTGGACGGACCGTGCGCATCGGCGCCGCTGACGTCGAGACGGTCAGGCTCATGACCGACAAGGTGGCCGACATCCTTGATCAGGTCGGTGCAGGGCACGCCCGCCCGATGGCCGCAGCGTGGCTGGCGAACACCGCCGGACCCTACTTGCAGGCGGGCGGCACGGACCGGGCCCAACGCGACATGCGCGCCGCCGTCGCCGACTTCGTGTATCTGGTCGGCTGGATGGCCATGTACGAGAACCAACAGGGCCTCGGTCAGCAGTACTACCTGCGGGCCCTCGATCTCGCGGGCGCCGCCGAGGACCACGTGACCTACTGCCGCACCCTGCGCGGCATGTCGTTGCAGGCCACACACCTCGGGCATGGGCAGAAGGGTCTCGACCTGGCCGACGCCGCTGCCGAAGCCGCCCCGGCGGCCGGCCCCCGCTTGGTGGCGTTCCTGCGCGGGCAGCAAGCTGCCGCCTCTGCCATGGTCCCCGGCGACCGACGTACCGCTCTTGCCCGACTCCGCGAAGCCGAGGCCGCACTGTCCCGCGCCGACGACCGCCGAGACGCCGTAGGCGGCTACGACCGGGCCGCCCTCCTGTTCCACGAGGGACAAGTTCGGTGGTCAACCGGTGACCGCGCCGGCTCCATCGCGGCGCTGCGCCGCTCGAACCAGGCCCGGTCGCCGCTGGAGCGGCAGGGACGACTTCACTGCCTCGGGGTGATCGCAGAACGGCAGATGACCATGCGCCACGTTGAGGCCGCCTGCGAGACGTGGGGCGAATTCCTCGATGCTTACGCAGGCTTGTCATCAGCCCGGGGCGACCAACACCTGAAGACACTCCTCAAGTCTCTGTCTCCCCACCGCGGACTCGCCGCCGTCCGGGACCTGGAAGAGCGTGCGCGGCAGGTAGCCAAACTCAAAGCAGCCTAGAAGCACCCTGTACGGCCCTGCCGGCGCCGATCTGCATTCCCGATATCGGGACACTTACCAAGAAAGGCTGATCGGCGCCTACAGGTACTCAGCAGGTTCGAATCCTGCCCTCTCCGCACAAGCCCCCGTCATGGGGTGAGATCCAGGACGCGGACCGGCTCGGCGGTGGTGCCACACGTGCTCCGGCCGCGTGCTGGTGGGCCCGTACTGACGTCAAGTCCACGGAGATGGCCCAGTCGATGTCACCGACTGCGTCGGCCTCGGCCTGGAACCGCTGGAGCAGGAGTTCCCAAGTGCCATCTGCCGACCAGCGGCGATGCCGCTCGTGCACCGTCTTCCACGGCCCACAACACTCCGGCAGGTCACTCCACAGCACACCCGTCCTGATCCGGTAAAGAATCCCGTTGATCACCTGCCGCAACGCCCGTTACTCACCCGCAGAAGCAGCCGAAGCCGCTTCCACTGATCGTCCGTCACATCACCTCTGTCTTCCGCAGTCCCATCAACAACTGGACTGATCGTCGGGGGGCTGTCCAGCCCCTGACGACGCTCGGCTCTGACCGCTGAATACGGTAGAGCGGCCCGGTCGAGTGAGAGGACGCGATGACGTGGATGTGTATGAGGCCGTGGACAGTCGCCGGGCTGTGCGGGCGTTCAGTGATGAGCCGGTACCCAAGGAGATACTCGAACGAGTGCTGGCTGCTGCGACGCGGGCTCCGTCGAGCGGGAACCTCCAGCCGTGGCATGTGTTTGTGGTCACCGGCGAGCCCTTGGCCGAACTGAAGAGGCGCGCGACCGCCAGGGCACTGGCGGGAGACCCGGGGGACGAGCGGGAGTACCCGATGTACCCGGCCGAACTGAACTCGCCGTATCTGGACCGCTTTTCCGCCGCGGCCGCCCAGCGGTACAGAGCGCTGGGAATCGAGCGCGACGACCCCGACAGACCCAAGAAGATCGCCGCCTTGAACTCGGAAGCGTTCGGGGCACCGGTCGTGCTGTTCTGCTACCTCGACCGGACCATGGGGCCCGGACAGTGGGGGGACGCGGGCATGTACTTGCAGACGGTCATGTTGTTGCTGAGGGCGGAAGGGCTGCACAGCTGCCCCCAGGTGATGTGGACCATGTACCGCAAGACCGTCAGCCGGGCAGTGGGTGCCGACGACGGGCTCGTGCTGTTCTGCGGCGTCTCAGCGGGATTCGAGAAGGAAGACGCACCACGGCTGCGTACCGGGCGGGCAGACATGCGAGAAACAGTGAGCTTCATCGGAATGTGACCGCTAAGCAGTCAAGATCCCCAGTCCAGGCCCTACGGCCTGGACTCGAGCATGTGTGACGTTCTGCTTCTTCAGAGGCTGCGGGCGGTGATGTCGCCGTGGGAGGTCGTGGCGCGGATGTCGAGATCGGCGGTGCCGTCGTTCTTGAGGGCGTTGCTGATACGGCCGTAGCTGGTGCCGGCGTCCAGGGCGGCCGAGACGCCGGCGGCTGCGGTGACCGCGATGTCGCCGGAGGAGGTGCGCAGCACGACCGTGCCGCCCATGGCCTCGGCGATGCGGATGTCGCCCCTCGCGGTGCTGATCTGTGCGGGGCCGCCCAGCCGGCCGACCTCAACGTCGCCGTCGGTCGCGGTGAGGCGCAGGCTCGCGACCTCGTCCAGCTTGATCTGGCGGTACGCGCCGTCGAAGACGACGTCGCCGAGACGGCCGGCGGTCCGCAGTTCGGCACTGACCGTCTTGGCCTCGATACGGGAACCCGCGGGCAGCTTCACCGTCACCTCGACGGATCCGGAAGGGCCGAGGTACTCGTTCTTCGCCGCGCTCTCGATCCGCAGGACCCCGTCGGCGTAGTTCACCGTGGTCTGTTCCGCCGCCTTCACGTCACGGCTCTTCGAAGGGTTCGCCGGCAGGACCTCGACGGTGGTGTCGGCCCGGTCCGCGGCGATGAACTGGACCCGTCCCGCGGGGATCTCCAGGACGGCCAAGACGGGGGCGGGGGTGTCGAACTTCTGCATGATGCTCTCCTCTACGCTTTCGGCCCACTGTTTTCTGATACTGGAAACGCTACGTTGCTTTCCAGTTCAGTGCAACATGTTCTTTGCTTAGAAACAGTATTTGTGCAGGTAGATGGGCAATAATCATTGCAACGGTCTCTTGATTAACGCAACGAAATGGGCAGTGATCGTTGCAATACAATGACGATGAACGCTATCGTGGAAGCGCCAGGGAACGCCGGGCGCCACCACAGGACACCCATGGAGCACGAAAGGGGCTGCGATGCCGGGAGGCAGACTCACCCAGCAAGAACGCCAGCAGATCGCTGCCGGACTGGCCGACGGCCTCCCCTACGCCGAAATCGCCCGCCGTCTCGAGCGTCCGACCTCCACGATCACGCGTGAGGTGACGCGGAACGGCGGCCCCACCGGCTACCGCGCCGACCTGGCCCACCGCGCCACCCAGCAGCGCACCCACCGGCGCAAACCCGCCGCGCCCCAGGGGCCGCAGGCGCTTCCCCAAGCCCACGGACGCGATCCCGAAGCCGTACGCGACTACCAGGAAACCCTCACCAGCGTCCTCATGGCCTCAGGCGTGCCCAGGATGATGGCCCGGGTGCTGGGCTGCCTCTACACCACCGACACCGGCAGCCTCACCGCCTCCGAACTCGCCCAGCGCCTCCAGGTCAGCCCCGCCTCCGTCTCCAAGGCGATCACCTATCTCGAAAGCCTGGACCTCGTCCGCCGCGAACGCGACGAACGCCGCCGCGAACGCTACGTCGTCGACGACGACCTCTGGTACCAGTCCATGATCCGCAGCGCCCGCGCCAACGACCAGTTCATCGAGACCGCACGGCAGGGCGTCGCCGTCCTCGGCCGCGGCACCCCGGCCGCCAACCGCCTCGAAAACGCCGCCCGCTTCCTCGACTTCGTCGGCGAAGCACTCATCCGCGCCGCGGAACAAGGCCGCGAAGTCCTCTACACCAGAACCAAAAGCGCCCCGGACTGACCGGGAGAGTCCTGAGTGAAGGAGCCCCTACACGGACGGGGCGGGGAGTGCTCTCACGTCATTTCCTCGTATAGGTGACGATGCTGACACCGGAGTCGAAGCCGCGGCGTGCGGTCGGCAGAAAGCCGGTCGGGGCGAACGGGCCGTCGAACAGCGGGATTCCGGAGCCGATGACGACCGGATTGTGCTTGATGATCAGCTCGTCGATCTCGTCACGGAGCGCCGCGGCCAGCTTGCCGCCGCCTGCCAGCCAGATGCCCATACCGTCCTGTTGCTTCAGGTTGCGCACCAGTTCGGCCGGGTCGTCGGCGACGATCTCCACCTCCGGGTCGGCGGAGACCAGAGTGCGCGAGACGACGTACTGCCTCAGGTGGGCGTAGGGGCTGCTGATACCTGCTTTCAGGGCCGGCTCGTAGGTGCCGCGCCCCATGATCACGGTGTCGAAGTGCCGGTGCGGGGTGGCGGTCAGCCCGAGCGGCCCGCGAACGTGCACCGGCATGGTCTCGGGATACTCGGCGAGAATCGCCTCCCGAACCTCCCCCTCGAAGGGCAGGAAGTCGTAACTGCCGTCCGGGCCGGCGATGTAGCCGTCGAGGCTGGCAGCAACGTAGTAGGTGAGCTTACGCATCCGGTCTCTCTTCCTATGCGCCCATTGATGTACTGTGCTTGAAGTGGTTTGAATGTAGTACTGCACTTGCAGTGGCGTCAATGTGTTTTCTCAGGAGCTGCCCATGCGTCAGAACCCGGCCCGCCGCACCGCCTTGCTCGACGCCGCCATCGAGGTCCTCGCCCGCGAGGGCTCCCGTGGCCTGACCCTGCGCGCCGTCGACAAGGAGGCATCCGTGCCCACCGGCACGGCGTCCAACTACTTCGCCAACCGCGCCGACATGCTGGCCCAGGTCATGGGACGCACCCGCGAACGCCTGACACCCGATCCGGCCGAGCTCGCCGACACGATGAACGCCGAGCCGTCACACGAACTCGTCAAGACCCTGATGCTGCAGCTCGTCGACCGCATGCGCCGCGACCGCAGCAGCCACCTGGCCATGCTCGAACTGCGCCTGGAGGCCGCCCGGCGGCCCGAACTCCACGCGGAACTGACGCGGTTCCTCACCGCCGAGCTGGACACCAACATCGACTTCCACCTGGGGCGCGGCTTGCCCGGCGACCGCACCGGGGTGGTTCTGCTCTACCTGGCCATGCTCGGACTGATCGTCGATGACCTGACCGTCCCCGAACTTCTCACGGCACACCGGCTCGACACACTGATCGACACCATGGTCACGCGCCTCCTGCCTACGGAGCCGTTTCCGTCCACGTGACCGGCAGTTCGTGGACACCGTAGATATTCATGTCGGTCCTGAGCTTCACCTCGCCGGCGGGGACGGCGAGCTTGAGGGTCGGGAAGCGCCGCAGCAGGCCGGCGAAACCGGCGCGCATCTCGATGCGGGCCAGTTGCCGGCCGAGACATTGGTGGACGCCGTGGCCGAAGGTCAGGTGCCCTCGGGCCTTGCGGCGGATGTCCAGGGTGTCGGGGTTGTCGAAGCGCCCGGGGTCACGGTTGGCGGCCAGCAGTGAGACCACGACGGTCGACCCCTTGCCGATGGTTTCACCGCCGAGTTCGACGCACGAGGCGGCGTACTCCGACGTGGTGTCGTGGTACGCCGCCTTCGGGTGGAACGAGTTGGCGGGGTGGCCCGCGCTGTCACGGCGGTTACTTCGGGTCGCTGTTGAACTTCGAGGCGGACCAGAAGTAGCCGAGCACCGCGAGGCCGACGCACCAGGCGACGGCGAGCCAGCCGTTGTTGCCGATGTGGGTGCCGAGGAGGAGTCCGCGGAGGGTCTCGATGGCGGGCGTGAACGGCTGGTACTCGGCGATCGGCTGGAACCAGCCCGGCATGGAGTGCAGGGGGACGAAGGCGCTGGAGAGCAGGGGCAGCAGGATCAGCGGCATGGCGTTGTTGCTGGCGGCCTCGGCGTTGGGGCTGACCAGGCCCATCCCGACCGCGATCCAGGTGAGCGCCAGGGCGAACAGGACGATCAGCCCGAATGCCGCGAGCCAGTCCAGGGCGGTGGCGTCGGTGGAGCGGAAGCCGATAGCCACGCCGACGGCGCCGACGAGGACCACACTCATGACCGACTGCAGGACGCTGCCGATGACGTGTCCGATGAGCACGGAGCCGCGGTGGATGGCCATGGTGCGGAAGCGGGCGATGATGCCCTCGCTCATGTCGGTGGAGACGGACACGGCGGTGCCGATCGTGGTGGAGCCGATCGTCATCAACAGCAGGCCCGGCACGATGTAGGCGATGTAGTCGGAGCGGTGGGCACCGCCGCCGAGGCCCGCGCTCATCGCGTTGCCGAAGATGTAGACGAAGAGCAGCAGCAGTATCACGGGGGTGAGCAGCAGGTTCAGGGTGAGGGACGGGTAGCGGCGCGCGTGCAGGAGGTTGCGGCGCAGCATGGTGGTCGAGTCGCGTACGGCGAGGGAGAGGGAGCTCATCGCTGGGTCTCCTTGGGCTGGCTCGGCCGGCTCGGCTGGGCGGGCACGTCGGGGGTGTCGGTGAGGGCGAAGAACACGTCGTCGAGGTCGGGGGTGTGCACGGTCAGCTCGTCGGCCTCGATGTCGGCCGAGTCCAGCCAGTCGAGGATGGAGCGCAGCTCGCGCTGGCTGCCGTCGCTGGGTATGCGCAGCGAGAGGGATTCGTCGTCGCGGGTGGCCTCGCGCAGCGCGGAGGCGGCGGACTGGTACGCGGCCGGATCGGTGAAGCGGAGGCGTACGTGTCCGCCGGGGATGAGCCGCTTCAGTTCGTCGGCGGTGCCTTCGGCGGCGATCTTTCCGTTGTTCAGGACGGCGATGCGGTCGGCGAGTTCGTCGGCCTCTTCCAGGTACTGGGTGGTGAGGAAGACGGTGACACCGCCCGTGACCAGCTCGCGGATGATCTGCCACATGGTGTGGCGGGAGCGGGGGTCCAGGCCGGTGGTCGGCTCGTCGAGGAAGATGATCCGCGGGTTGCCGACCAGGGTCATGGCGATGTCCAGGCGGCGCTTCATGCCACCGGAGTAGGTGGAGGCGGGCTTCTTCGCCGCTTCCACCAGGTCGAACCGCTCCAGCAGCTCGGCGGCCACCCGCCGGCCCTCGCGCTTGGACAGGTGGTGCAGGTCCGCCATGAGGAGCATGTTCTCCTCACCGGTGATCAAGCCGTCGACGGCGGAGAACTGCCCGGTGACACCGATCGCGGCACGCACGGCCTGCGGGTCGACGGCGAGGTCGTGACCCGCGACCTGGACCTGCCCGCCGTCGGCGGTGACGAGCGTGGACAGGATCTTCACCGCGGTGGTCTTGCCGGCGCCGTTCGGGCCGAGCAGGGAGAAGATCGTTCCTTCCGGGACGGCCAGGTCGATGCCGTCGAGCACGGTCTTGTCGCCGTACGACTTGCGCAGCCCTGTGGCAAAGACGGCGGCGGGCACCTGCGGGCCGCCTCGCCTGGACGTGGGCATGACAGATGTGGGCATGGAGCCCTCCTGTTCGAAGGGTGAGGTGACGGGGTGAGGCGACTGGGATGAGGTGACTGGGGTGAGTGGACGAGTTCGCGGGGCCGGCGCTCAGGCCCGGGCGCGGCGGACGTCGATGTTGCCGTGGCGGGTGCGGGCGCGGATCTTGACGGTGTCCTCGGTCTTCTCCGGGGTCTCGGACGCGGTGAGCGAGTTACGCACCTGGCCGGAGCCCGAGTTGACGTCGAGCCAGGCGGCGGTGCCCTCACGGACGCCGACCTCGATGGCGCCGTAGGCGGTCTCCAACTGGACGGTGCCGCAGGAGACTTCGCCCACGCGCAGGGTGCCGTGGGCGGTGGTGGCGGTGACCGAGTCCTCGGCGCGCGCGATGTCGATGTCGCCGTTGGCACCGCTCACCCGCAGCTCGCCGGTCGCGGCGCCGACGGTCGTGGTGCCGTGCGAGTTCTTCAGGACGGCGGGGCCGTCGAGGAGGCCGACGCGCAGGCTGCCGGAGCTGGTGGTGATCTCGGCCATGCCCTCGACGCGGTCCACGGTGATCGATCCGTGCGATGCCTTCAGGTGCAGCGGGCCGGTGGTGTCGAGTCGGACGTCGCCGGACGAGGTCTTCACACGGACCTCGCCGAACCGGCCCTCGCCGAGCACCTGGGCCCAGGCACCGGTCACGTCGATGCGCGAGCCCACGGGCAGCTCGACCGTCACGTCGACGACGCCGGTGCGGCCGAACAGATTGGACTTGGGCGTCCTGATGGTCAGTGCGCCGCCCGCGTAGTCGACCTCGGTCTGCTCGGCCGCCCGCACGTCCAGGTCCTTCTTCGGGTCGCGGGGCTGCACCTCGACGACCGTGTCGAGGCGGTCGCCCGCGAGGAACTGGATGGAACCGGCCTCCACGCGCGCCGTGGCCGAGATCGCTTCGGGGGTGTCGAAAGAAGGCATGGCTGTCCCGTCCTCTTGAGTCTTTGGGTCGTCCCCGCTGGTGGGACGTGGTCTGGGTGAAGTGAGGCGGGCGGGGGCGCGGCTAGCGCACCCAGCCCGTGAAGCTCTGTCCGACGGCCTGGGTCCTCTCCGGCGTACGCGGCCGGGTGCCGCCCTCGACCGCAGCCGACACGGCCCGCACCAGCCATGTGTTGACCGACAGGCCCTCGCGGCTCGCCGCCTCTTCGGCGCGCGCCTTGAGGTGGGCCGGCAGACGCAGATTGACGCGGGCGGTGCCGCCCTCGCCGCCGTCGGCCGGGGCCGGGGTCCTGTACGGCTCGACGGGCGCGGCCGGTTCCGCGATGGCACCGCTGTCGGTGGGCGGCGGTGTCACCACGAAGTCGGGGTCCAGCCCGCGCAGCCGTACGTCGACCGAACCGGGCGCGAGCTCGCGGGTGATCTCATCCATCGCGGCGGAGAGCACATTGAGCATGGTCAGCCGGGTCGCCGACTCCAGAGGAGCGGTGAGCCGCTCGGCGAGCTCGCGGGCGTCTTCCCCGCCGGCCTCGGCGGCCACCGCAAGTTCGCGGCGGAGGGTGTCGACATACGGGGTGAGGTCCATGGCGCCATCATTGCACCACGATGGCGCCACATGCAAGCCCGAGTGGCACCTCTTAGGGGCGAGCTCGGGGATCAGGCGTCTCACCTGCGGAGACGCGAAGAAGGTGACCCGAGTCAGCGTGGCGTCATGCGCGCTCGTGCGCTGATGGAAGCGCGGAATGGTACCGACTGGCACCGCATGACGCCATGCGGTGCCATGCGGTGCCATGCGGCGCCATGGTGGCGCGGGTTCGCCGTGAGTTCCTGGCTGACGGTGAGCGGCGTGACGTCGGACGGGAGCCCGGCTTCCTGGCGTCAGATCCGCCAGGAACGGATGCGGTCGGCCGCGTCGTACCTGTCGGCGCGGACAGCTGGACGAGACCGACAGCGCCCGCCTCGCCCTGCAGGTCGGCGACATCACCGTCAGCGCCGCCCACGGCGACATCACCGCCCGCAGCCTGTAGTCAGCCGTGTGTGCGCCCGCCAGGCAGGCAGCTATTACGCCGTAATAGGGGCCGGGCTTATTACGGCGTAATAGCTGCCGACGCGCCTCGGCATGTTGCCAGGCAGCGTCAAGCCCCGGAGTCGGACCCCTCGAGGGTCCACGCAGGTTCGGATCCTGCCCTCCCCGCAACGCGAGAGCGCAGCAATATGGCCTCGGCCGCCGTGATGGCGGTCGAGGCCGTACGCGTACATGGCCGTAGCCGCTGTCCTTGCGTCAGGGTGAAGCGGAAACGGACCGGGGAGCTTGGCTCATGTACGTCACGTCAATGAGGTGCGCTCCCCGGGACGTCAGGTCGCCCGACGCAGGGGGACGACGACGTTCTCACCCAGTCGCTTGGGGTCGAGACGGTAGTACTTGATGTGCCCGATCCGCTCGGTCTCCTCCAGCCAGCCGGCCTCGATGACCTGCTTGCGGGTGCGGGAGAAGACGGGAGGGGCCATGCCCACGAGCTTGGCCAGGTTGGCCGCGGTCTCGAGGACGGCGCCGGACCGGTCGGTCGGGTGCAGGGCGTACAGCATGACGACGAGACGCTGGTTGGCGCTCATGCCCGCTGTCTTCTCAAGCAGTTCGAGGTTCTTCTGCTTGTCGTCGCTGCTGATCACTGGACCTCCCACCGTGCAGGAACATTGTCATCGAATCCGGGGATGTCCGGCGGGTTGCAGGTCTTCACCGCTTCGCGCTGCTCGATCCCTGTGCCGTGGAAGGCGATGTACGGGCTGATCCGGTAGAAGTTGTAGTTGCCGATGCGTCCACGGATGACCAGGATGCGGTGTTTGGCCAGCTTCCTATTGATCTTTCCGACCGCGTCGGTGGACATTCCCACTCGTTTGGCGATGTCCGCTCCGGTGGCCCGCAGCGGTTCCATGCCCTCGGGAGAGACCCCGATCCACCACAGAACGAGGAACTTCTGACTGGGCGTGAACGCCTTGGACTCGGTGATCGCCTCGACTCGTGCCTTGTCGACCTGTGTGTGCCGGCCGGAGAAGGCATACGGCGCATAGGGGACCGGCTCGCCGGTGTCGGCGTCGACCAGTCTGCGTACTGCTCCCAACGGGCCCTCCGTGGAAGGGGGGTGATTGGTGGTTCATGAGGGACGGCTCTGGGGCCGACCAGATGAACTTAACGTACATGAGCATGAAGTCAATCAGCTCCGCCTGTCGGCCGTGTCGCCTGCCGTCCCGTCAGGGCCTCGCTGTGCGGTCGCGGCCGCCTCGGGCACCGGCTCATGTACGCCACGTCAATCTGGTGCGGTTGGAGGATCGTGGTACCCGGTTTCTGCAGTCGGGGTGGCGGTTCTCTCGGTCGCTGTCCCGGTCCGGTCGGTCGTGGTGTGAGGTTGCCAGGACCGGGTGGTACGTCCGAGGGATCCGGGCACCCCGATCCGTGGATCGTTCTGCACGGTCCGTGGAACTGCCAGCCAGTTCCCACGATCTTGGTTGTTCGATGCGTTTCTGCAGGTCAGAGCCGTATTGGCGGCTGCGCTCTCTTCCCTTGGCAATCGGTGGTCGGCCCGCCCGCGCAGCCCCCCGAAGGGGCCGAGGGCTATTACGGCGTAATAGGAAGCAGCGACTCGCGCCGAACGGCGGCACACCCGACTGACCCCAGCCCGCGAACACGTCCGCCCGGTCCGGCCCTCGGCTCGACACGGGACCGAGCCCCGCTCGAGGCTCGCCCGGCAACGAGTCCTGGCGCGCACGAGCCCGTCGCTTCCCGGCGCGCACGGCTCGAGCCACGACGAAACGGGTTCGCGCCGGGAAGTGGCGGGGCAGCGGGGTCCAGGGGCCGGCGAAGGCCCCTGGTACCACGCGGCCCAGCCCACCTGCGTGAACGACCGGGACTGTGATGACGGCGGGTGCCGGTGGGAGGGTGGTGACCCGCGCCCATGAGCGGGCGAAGCGGGAGGAGAGTTCTGCGCCTGAGCTATTACGGCGTAATAGCTCAGGGCCGCGAGTGTCGTCTGGCGTTGCGTCAGAGCGCTTCAACTAACGTGTCGATGCTTCCAAAGATCTTGGACGTTAGTAAGGTGTCGTCTATGAGTTCGCCAGCCACGTCCAGCGACCGCGAGAAGGTCGTCTCCAAACTGCCGGGATGGCTCCGGCAGAACCTCAAAGTCAGAGCCGCCCAGCACGGCATCGAGATCCAGGCGGCTGTCGAGCAGGGCATCCGCGACTGGTGCACGCTCGCCTCCACTCCCCCGGCCATCGACACCTCACGCGCCGACTCGTTCTCCACGTTCCTGCCGCCCGGCCAGTGGGACGAGTTCCGCCAAGTCGCCGCGGAACGGCGTGTCTCGCTCATCCAGGGCCTGGCACAGTCGGTCCAACTGTGGCTCGACGCCAATCCCGCGCCGCACGTGGAGCGGCCCGAGATCACCCGTCGCATCATCGTGTGCAACCAGAAGGGCGGTGTCGGCAAGACGGCGATCACGGCGGGCCTCGGCGAAGCACTTGCCGAGGATGCCGACAGCCTGCATGCCGTCAGGGTGGCCAAGGCTCTCGCCGAGGCTCTGCGTGCGAGCGACACCGAGTCCGACGACGTGCCCGGCGGCGATGACCCGCTGAGCGTGGAGAGCCTGCCGGGACTCGGGCTGCGGGTCCTGCTGGTCGACTTCGACCCGCAGTGCCACCTCACCAACCAGCTCGGGGCAGCGCCCCTGCCCATGAACGGCGACAGCCTGACCAACCACATGGCGGGCGACCCCAAGGGCGACCTTCGCGACCTCATCGTCTCCGTCGACGACGAGACCTTCGGCGGCCGGCTCCATCTGCTGCCCGCCTGCAACGACGCCTTCCTGCTCGATGTCCGGCTCTCCGCCGTACGCGCCAGGGAAGCGGCACTCGAACGTGCCCTTGCCCCGCTCGAGGCCGACTACGACGTCATCCTCGTCGACTGCCCGCCCAGCCTCGGTCTGAGCATGGACGCCGCCGCGTACTACGGCCGCCGGCGCGACGGCGAGAAGCTCGGTCAGTCGGGCGCGCTGATCGTCGTGCAGGCCGAGGACAGCTCGGCGGACGCCTACGAGCTGCTCACCACTCAGATCGACGACCTGCGCGGCGACTTGCAGGTCGACATCGACTACCTCGGCATCGTCGTCAACCTCTACGACTCGCGCCGCGGCTTCATCGCAACCTCCTCACTCCAGGGGTGGGTCGACATAAAGGATCCGCGGGTCGTCGGGCTCATCGGCGATCTCAAAGAGCAGAAGGAAGCGGTCCGGATGAAGCGGCCCCTGCTGTCCTACGCCCCCAAGTCGCAGCAGGCGATCGGGATGCGCGCGCTGGCCCGGGAGATCGTATGAGCAAGGCCGACCAGCTGGGATCCGGGCGCTTCGGCGGGGGAGTGCGCCCCGTGAGCGCGCGTCGCCAGGCCGTGGCCGCCGCCACCGGGGTCCCCACCGAGGGCGTCGCCCCGCCCACCGAGCTTCCGCCGCACCGCATCAGCCTCAACCCCGACAACCCCCGCTCCCGTCTCGGTGACCTCACCGATCTGGCGGGCAGCCTGAAGACGCACGGCCAGAAGCAGGCGATCACGGTGATGAACCGCGATGCCTACATCAAGGTCAACCCCGAGCGTGAAGCCGACCTCGAACCCGACACCACCCACGTGGTCATCGACGGCAGCAGCCGCCTCGCCGCTGCCCGCGAGGCGAAACTGCCCGCCGTCAAGGTGATGGTCAGCGACGACCAGGGCACCAACTCCGAGGAACTCCTCGAGTCCGCCCTCGTCGCCAACATCCACCGCAGCGACCTGGGGGAGCTCGACGAGGCCCGGGCCCTGCGGCGGCTGCTGGCCATCCACGGCAGCCAGACCGCGCTGTCCAAGCGGCTCCACCGTTCCCAGGGCTGGGTGTCGCAGCGCCTGGCGCTGCTCAATCTGACTCCCGAACTGCAGCGCCGTATCGGTGACGAGCCCATCGATCTGCTGCGTGCGGTGGCCAACAAGCCGGCCGCGGAGCAGGAGGCGGCGCTCCGGGAACTCAAGGACGAGCGGGCCCGGAAGGAGGAGGACAAGCGCGGCCGGAAGACGGCGGGCGAGAGCGAGGCACCGGCAGTCACCGCCCGGCAGCAGCCGGAGGAGCCGGAGGGCTATTACGGCGTAATAGGGGGCGGCGAGCCGAGCGCGCCTGCGGTGACCGGTCAGGTGGAACGGACCGGTGCTACCGGATCGGGCCGGCAGGCCGGGACGGCCGACGGCTATTACGGCGTAATAGGGGATGCCGAGCCGGATGCGGCGGCCTCGGGGGCCTCAGCGGCCTCGGATGTCTCGGGTGTCTCGGGTGTCTCGTCGGCACCGACCGCCGGTGACGCAGAGGTGCAGCAGCCCGTGCCGGAGCCGCGGACGGAGGCGTCCGTCACCAGCCCGCAGGCGGATGCCTCGACCGGCGCTCATCCGCGCCGGGTGCCGTACAACGAGCCCGGGATCCTCGCCATGCTCCTGGACCGGAACATCGACAGCGACGACATCTTCTTCGACCTGCTCCGGTTCCTGGGCAAGAAGGGGCTGGAGCGGAATCCTGCCCGGCTGGCCGAGCTGGCGCGGTCCCTCGCCGAGCAGGCCGCCGTACCGGGCGACTGATCTCCACGTCGACCAGCGGATGGGCCGGCTCCCTCGGGGGCCGGCCCGTCCGCTGACGTCGTCCACCGCTATTACGCCGTAATAGCTCGGCCCCGCCGCCCACCCCTATTACGGCGTAATAGGTCGACCGCCGCGAGCCGCAGCGGCGCTACAGGGAGATGTCGATCTGATCGACGTCGGTGAACTCCACGTCCAGGCCCTGGGCTCGGGTGTTGTCGGCCCGGAAGTACATCTCTCCCAGGCCCTCCGCCGCGATCTGCAGAAGCTGGTCCTCGGTGGCTCCGGCGTCCCGGGCCGCGAAGAGCCGCTCGGCCCAGCGGGGCGGCAGAGCTTGGGTGATGTCGCGGATGCGGGCGTCGTCGGTGGTGCCCGGGGCGGCGGTGAAGCCGAATCTGGCCCGGGTGGCGAAGACCAGGCCGTCGGTGCTGACGGCCTTCTGCTTGGCCCGCGCCCGGACCTGCGGCTGCCAGCGGTGGCGCACCTCGCGCTCCAGGCGGGCGGCGAGCTCCGGACGGGGGTGTTTCAACTGGCCGGTCACATAGCGTTCCACGGTGCGCTGGGAGATGCCGAGCAGTTCGGCAACCCGCCTGGTGCCCTTGAGCTGCTTGACGAGGTATCGCATCCGGGCCGGGGCGCTCTTGGGGATGGGGCGGGTGAACGCCTGCTCCAGCGCGCGGTCCAGGCTGTCCCCTACCGAGTCCATGGCCGGCTACTCCCCTTCGGCGGCGGTGCCGTCGTTCTTGATGTGGTTGGCGATGTTGAACACACCGCCGTGCTCCTCGAACTGTTCCTCCGCCCACAGCACGGTCTGTGTGCCCTGGTGCTTGATCATGCCGGGGCTCACGCCCAGCCGGAACGTGCCCGGCACGGGCTTGCCTTCAGGGGTGTACGGCAGGAAGTCCAGCGGGCTGGGGCCGGGGGAGGGGTAGACGAGGGCGTCGGTGCCGATGGCCACGGGATAGAGGCCGGTGGCGGCCGCCGTCTTCATGATCTTGCGGTGCATGCTGACCCGGACCGTCGCCAGGACGGCCGCCCGGATGTCGGGGCGCCAGGTCGGGCGGGCGAGCGCCGGCCACGGCTCGTAGTACGGCACCTGGCCCCGGTTGCGCTGGCGCAGTTTGCCGATGCCGCCCTTGGCCGTCGCCTTGATGGCCTTGAGCACCAGGGCCAGCGTCGGATCGGCGTGCCGGGAGCGGGCCATGGCGTGCAGGAACTCCTCACCGTCCATGGCGGTGCTCACCCCGAGGTCGGCCATGGTGGCGATGTAGGCGTCGCGCAGCCGCTTGTACCAGGGGTCCAGATAGCGGCCGGTCCGGGTGCGGACGTAGGCCTCGATCGGTGTGACCTCGAAGCCGAGTTCCCGCGCGTACGCCACGGTCGGCGTGGCGTACCAGGCCGGGCCCTCCGGCCGGTCGCCCCTCGGCGTGAACGGCGACGGGAGCCGGTCGGCGTCCAGGGTGCGGCCGCCCACTTCCACCCGGGAGAGGTCGACGTGGGAGAGGTCCACCAGCCACGAGCCGGGCAGCGAGGGGTCGAAGCTCGGGTTGCCGGTGAGGTGGGTCGGTCCGTTCAGCCCGACGGTGAGACCGTTGGCGGCCGCCGCGAACGCCATGTTGACGTCGATGGCGACGAGGTACGGCTGCATGCACTCGTCGTCGGTGAGCTCCCGGCACCAGTCGTACGGTTCCTCCAGCAGCATCTCGGCCGGGGTCCGCTGGTGGTGGCGGGCGAACCTGCCCTTGAGCAGCGGGTGCTCGTCCGGGACCTCGCACTCGACGACGTCGTACACCTCGGTGAGGGCGTCGGCGTTGAAAGCCTGCTTGAACTCTCCGGTCTCCGGGTCCTTCTCCGCTCGGGTCGGCGGGCGCAGCGCTGTCATCAGCTCCAGGCCGGTGACCGCCGTGGTGCCGCGCGGGGTCATCACCCGTTCCGCGTAGGTGCCGAGGAACCGTGCGAGGTCGGCGGCCGGCATGCCCGGCAGGCGGGGGTCGTTCTTGTCATCCCACTCCTCCACGGGCAACGCGCCCCAGGACGGGATGCACAGCTGTACGCAGCGGCGGCGGGCGCCCTCGGGGTCGCGGTAGAGGCGCGCCCACGGTCCGAAGCCGAGCTGGGTCAGCTGCAGTTCTGCCTTCTTGACCTGCTTGACGACTCTGTGAGTGTCCTTCAGCCGTCCGGCGCGCCGTTCCTCCGGGGAGAGGGTGACGGGCAGGCCGTAGCGCTCCAGGGCGGCGGGGGTGAGGACCAGGACGGGGTCGGCGTCACGGCCGTGCCGGTGCAGCCGGGCCTGGCCGAGCCTGGCTTCGGTCAGGGTCCAGTCCACCAGGGCCGGGATGCTCTTGGCGGGTACGTCGAGGACCAGGCCGCCCACGCAGTAGGCCACCACCTGCTCGCCCTCGAGGTCGACGACGGCGAGGGGGCCGTTCTCGAAGCGGGGAGCCGTGGCCTCGGCCGTGGTCCCGGAGGGGGCCGGTGTCCCGGGGGGCTTCCTCGGTGCGGTCTTCGGCCGGGGGGCGGCCGGGGGCCGTGCTCCGGCCGGCCGGGGTTTCTCGGGCGCGACCTCGGGCTGTGGTTCCGGCTGGAGGGGAACGGAGGTTGCGGGCTCCGGGAGGGGAGGGGCCGGGGGTGGGGGAGTGGTGGACGTCTCCTGGGGCGGGAGGGCCGGGGCCGGGAAACGTTCGGCCAGCTTTTCCAGGAAGCGGGCGTAGGCGGCCCGTTGGGGCGGGCGGGGCTCGTTCCTGCCCGACTCCCAGCTCGCGACCGTCTCCCGGCGGGTCGCCAGTGCGGCCGCGACCTGGGTCTGGCTCAGCCCTGCGGCCTCGCGCAGGCGCCTGCGCTCGGCGGGCGACGGCAGGTCGTTCTGGGCGACTTCCTCGAGCAGCGCGTCGACCGCGCTGAACAGCTCGTCCTGAGTGGGCACGGAGCTCACCTCCAGCTCACACCCTATCCCCGCCGCTCTCTGGATCGCCCACCGAATCGCTTGCGGATCGCACACGACTGTCAGCGGGGGAGGGGCTGAACCCGCAGGGACCGAGGGATCAGGGACTGAAGGTGCAGGGCCCGGAGGGGCTTGGGTCCCTGGAGCGTTTTGCCTGGTCAGAGAGGTTTCGTGGCGCCATTCAGGGACTGTAGGGACTCAACTCCGCCATTATGACGTGAACTCAGAGGGGGTTCGTACGCGCGTGCGCATGCACGAAAACCACAAGATCAATAAAGCTAGTTCAGCTCATAACTGGGCACTTTCAGTCCCTTCAGTCCCTGCCGGGGGTGAGAAGGCCGCGCTGACCTGGGTTTTTCCTGGAAGGGACTCAAGGGTCCGAAGGGACTCTGGCAAGGGGCGGTCTTCAGTCCCTGGTCCGTGGGGCGACCTCGCGCTGGCGCTTCGCTCGAACTTGGCTCGAAAGTCCCTTCGGTCACTCAGAAAATGCGATAAACCGGCTTCTTCTGAGGAGTCCGTGGGTCGTCGCGCCTCCCGCAGGGACTCAAGGGACCGAACAGTCCGATACGACGGCACACGGGAGGGAGCTACGCCGCCCTGGGGCGGGGCGGCCCTACACTCTGTGCGAAAGACGGTCCCTTCGGTCCCTCAAAACGCCTCACGCCCCTGCCTCGCCTGGTGTTTTGCCCCCGTGCAGGGACCGAGAACGACAGCGACGAGGACGATCCACGTGCCGTGCCCGGGTGAGACCCACGCGCCTGCCCCGCAGGCCAGGCAGGCGACACCGCATGCCGTGGCCCGCTGGTGTGCCCTGCAGGGCTGGCCGGTGCATCCGCTCGCACCGGGGCGCAAGACGCCTGCCGCGAACTGTCCGGCCTGCAGGGACCGGAGCCATGACCCGCGGTCGTGCCCGTGCCCGGCCGAGGGCCGGGCCTGCCATGGCTTTCATGCCGCGACGACCGATCAGGAGCGCATCGACGCCTGGTGGGGGCGGAGTCCTGCGGCCGGTGTCGGCGTCGCCTGCGGCCCCGCGGGGCTCGTCGTCATCGATGTCGATGCCCATCCGGCCCCGGTGCCGGACCGCAGCCGGCTGCTGCCCGGCATTCCCATCCACGAGACCGTCGATCTGGCCGGTCTCGCCTCGGGTTTCGACACGCTGGCGCTGCTGGCGGCCTTCCGCGGGCAGCCCGACCCGGCCCGGGACGAGGGCACACTGCGGGTGCGGACCCCGTCGGGCGGCCTGCACATCTGGTACCGGGCCTGCGCGCCCGGCACGCGGTTTCGCTGCTCGACGGGGTCCAGTCCGAAGGTGGCGATGGCCTGGCAGGTCGACGTGCGGGCGCACGGCGGGTACATCGTCGCGCCCAGCACACGTACCGCTCAGGGCACGTACGAGGTGGAGGGTCCCGCCCGGACGCCGGCGCCGCTGCCCGCCTGGCTGCACGCCGAGTTGGTGCGCACCGGGCATCTGATCGCTCCCGCTCCGCCGCAGCCGCCCGCCGGAAGTGGTGCCACCCGCCGCAGGGGTCGCGGCGCGCCCGCCCGGCGGGTGCTCGCACCGTTGGTGGAGGAGGTCGTGCACTGCGGAACCGCGCCGGAGGGCACCGGGTTCACCGAGAAACTCAACCGGGCCGCCTACACGGCCGGTGGGCTCGTGGCCGCCGGGCACCTGGAGCACGCGGAGATACGCGAGGAGTTGCTGGCCGCGGCACACCGGGCGCGTCCCCGGCAGGAACGCCGTAACGAGAAGATCATCGATGACGGGCTCGCCGCAGGGGGCGCGCGCCCATTCCACCTCGAAGGACGTACATGAGCAGCGCCGAGAGCACGCCGCGGTTCGATCCCCAGGCTGCCGCTCAGCAGATGCTCGAGCTGCAGGAGAACGAGCCGGTCACCGCCGTCCTGCCCGCGCAGGTCGCCCCGCCCCAGGTCTTCTCGCCGCCGGACAGCGCGCGGCAGGAGCCGGTGCTGCTGCCGCCGCACTTGAGCGACCGCGGCAACGCCCGGCTGTTCGTGCAGCTGTACCGTGACCGGTTCCGGCATGTCGAGGGGCTGGGGTGGTTCGCCTGGGACGGCTACCGCTGGAAGCGCACGGGCGGCGAGAAGGCGGCCCTGTGGGCGGCGGGGGAGATGGCCGAGGACCTGCCGGACACCGACCCGCTCGGGCGGTACGGCGACCGTGAACTGGCCACCCACAAACGGCGGACGCTGTCCACGACGGGCATAAAAGCGCTGCTCACCCAGGCGAAGGCCGCCCCGGATCTGTCGGTCGATCCCGACACCCTGGACGGGGACCCGTACACGCTGTGCACTCCGGCCGGTGTGGTCGATCTGCGCACCGGTCAGCTGAACAAGCCCGATCCGCGACGGGACTTCCACTCCCGTGCCACCAGTGTCGCGCCGCAGCGGATGCCCACTCCCCGGTGGGAACGCTTCCTGGCCGACACCTTCGGCGACGACGCCGAGGGCCGGGAGACGATCGGCTTCCTGCACCTGCTGCTGGGTTACTCCATCACCGGCGACGTCGGCGCCCAGGTCCTGCCCTTCCTGCACGGCGAGGGCAAGAACGGCAAGTCCGTGCTGCTCGACACCATGATCCAGATCCTGGGGGACTACGCGGACGCCGCGCCCCCGGGCTTTCTGATGGACCGTGGTGCCTTCTCCGAGCACTCCACCGAACTGACGGAACTGCACGGCCGGCGCCTGGTGGTGTGCAGCGAGCTGAAGCCCAACGACAAGTTCGACGAGGCCCGTGTGCGGCTCCTGACCGGTGGCGACAAGATCAAGGCCAGGCGGATGCGGCAGGACTACTTCTCGTTCACGCCCACCCACCATCTGTGGCTGCTGGGCAACCACCGGCCCGAGGTGTCGACGGGCGGGTTCGCGTTCTGGCGGCGCATCCGGCTGATCCCGTTCACCCGGATCGTGCCCGCCGAGCGGCGCATCGACAACCTCGCCTTCGAGCTGGTCCGTGACGAGGGCCCCGGCATCCTCAACTGGCTCGTCGAGGGCGCACGCCACTACCTGGCCACCCGGGATCCACTCGACGGGCCCGACCGGGTGCGGGTGGCGACCACGGAGTACGCGCAGACCGAGGACCACATCGGGCGTTTCCTGAGCGAATGCTGCATCCGGGAGACCGCCAGCCCGGCCGAGCTGCGGGTGGAGCAGGGCCTGCTCTTCAGCGCCTACCAGGGGTGGTGCACCGCGGGCGAGGGCATCCGGCCGGCCAGTCCGCGGGCCTTCGCCACACGTGTCCGGCAGGAACTCGGCCTCACCTCTCCCGCCGCCATGATCAAGTCCAACGGCCGCAAGTACTACCCGGGGATCGCCCTCACGGGGTCCGAATGAGCGCCCCGTCCCGCCCGCAGGCCGTAGAGCCCCGTCCGCGGGCCGTACGGCGGCATCTCCGCCCCGAGCAGGGGCCCTCCTACGATGGAGGGCGAACGGCCGTTCCCGCGGCTCTCTCCCGCCCCGCCCACCGGGACGCGGACCACCACACGACGCACACACGCCAGGCCGGGCCCGCTGCCGGGGGCCGGTCGATGAAGGAGGGGCTGGAGCCATGAGCTCGCTTCTGAACGAGAGCGACCTCATCCACGAAGCCGAGGTGGTGTGGCTGGAGCCCCTGGACGGCCTCGACTACGTACGCCAGGCGCTGGACAAGACCAAACGCCGCAACACCAAGCCGCCGTACGCCCGGGACGGGCGCATGGTCGGTTACGCCGTTCTCGACGACGGAGCGGAGGCCGATCCCGACAGCGGGCTGTACCGGCGGCGGGTGTTCTTCCTGCTTCCCCACGACCGGGACAGCCTTCCCGAGGGGCTGTACCGGGAAGGGGCGCCCGGTGAGGCCGTGGACCCGCGCACCATCGAGCCCAGGAAGCCCGGGAGCAAGACGCCCCGGTCGCAGCGCGGGCCGTCCGCCATAGCCGCCGCGTCCTGAACCGCGGCGCGGAGGCTGCGCCGAGGGCCCGAGGACCTGCCCGGGCGAGCGGCGCGACGGCTGAGCGGGCGGTCCGGCCGCTGAGTCGCTTCGGTCGGTCGCTTCGGTCGCTGGTGCCGGGTGAACAGCCCGGTGAAGAAACGGTCATCCAGGTTCGGTCCAGAGTCGCTTGAGTCGCTTGGGTCGCTTCGGGTGCAGCGACCCAAGAACGGCGACAGGGGAGCAGCGACTGAAGAACAGCGACTGAACGAGGGTTGGGTCGCTGTTGGGTCGCTGCTCGGTAGCTGGGTGAAAGGCCAGGTCAGAGGCCTGTTGGGGGCCGAAAAGCGACTGAAGCGACTCAAGTTCCGGGTATATGGAGACATTCGCGTGTGCGCGTGTGTGCGCGTGTGCGCGTGAAGGCGTTATATGCAGGGATTTTGAGTCGCTTGAGTCGCTAATTGGGGGGTATTTGGCCCTTGACCTGCGGTTTTGACAGCGACTGAAGCAGCGACCGAAGCAGCGACCGAAGAGCTTCGGTCGCTGTGGGCCGGTCTTGGGTCGCTGCCGCACCCGGGATGCGGAATGGCTTCTTCGTTCACTTGGCCCCGCCTTTGTCAGCGCTTCGCTAGTGTGTTCCTATCCTTGAGTCGCTTCGGTCGCTGACGGGGGAAACACATGACCGATGAGCTGCGGGCTTTGCGCAGCGACTCACGGCGGCCCGCTGCTGCAGGAGCGGGCGCCTCGCAGTCCTTGGCCATCGCCCGGTGGTGTGCCGGCCGCGGCTGGCCGGTCCATCCGCTGGCCCCGGGACGCAAGACGCCCGCGGGCAACTGCGCGGTCTGCCGTGAGCCCGGGCACACCTACCGGGGATGCAGCTGTCCTGCTGCCGGGCGCTGGTGCCACGGATTCCGGGCCGCCACGCTGGACTTCGCCCGGATCCAGCAGTGGTGGGGGGCCCATCCGGAGTTCGGGGTCGGGATCGCCTGCGGGCCCGCAGGGCTGGTCGTCGTCGACATCGATGCCCACGCCCGGCAGTTGCCCGGACGCGACCGCCTGCTGCCCGGCATCGACATCGCCGAGACCGTGGACCTGACCGGGCTCGCCAACGGGTTCCACACCATCGGGGTGCTGGCCGCGCTGCGCGGTGCGACCTCTCCCGCCGACGACGAGACGACCCTGCGGGTGCGCACGCCCTCCGGCGGGCTGCACGTGTGGTACCGGGCGTTAGGAGGGCACCGCTGGCAGTGCTCCTCCGGTTCGGGCGGCGGCCGGGCGCTGGCCTGGCAGGTCGACGTACGTGCGCACGGCGGGTACATCGTCGCCCCGGGCACCGCGACGGCGGCCGGTACCTACGAGGCCCTGGGCGCGGCACGTGAGCCCGCCCCGCTGCCGGGCTGGCTCGCCCGGGAACTGGAGCGCACCGGCCATCTGCCGCCCGCGCACCTGCCCGCGCCCCGGCCGGTGCCGCCACGGGCCCGGCAGGCCGTCCTGGCTGCCGGAGGCGGCGGCGGAGCCGCGGACCGGGTGCTGGCGTCTCTGGTGGCCGAGGTGGCTGCCTGTGGTGCCGTCCCGGAGGGAGCGGGGTTCACCGAGAAGCTCAACCGGGCGGCGTACACCGCGGGCGGGCTCGTCGCCGCCGGCCTGCTGGACGCCGACGCCGCCGAGCGGGTCCTGCGGGAGGCGGCCGCGCAGGCCCGGCCCGGGCAGGAGCGGCGCTACGGTGCCGTCATCCGCGGCGGGCTGAGCGCGGGCCGTACCCGTCCGCTGGCCCCGGGAGGCCGCTTGTGACGGGCCACGACAACGCCCTCTTCGACGCCGGTTCGGTCGCCGCGCAGATCCTGGCCCAGAGGGTCCCTCAGGCGCGTACGGAGGCCCAGAGCGTCCCCGAGGCATGTACGGAGGCCCAGAGCGTCTCCCAGGCCCGTACGAAGGACCTGGGCGGCCCCAGGGCCGCCGGTGAGGCCACCGCCGACGGGCTGCTGCCCGACACCCTCAGCGACCGTGGCAACGCCAAGCTCTTCGTCAGCCTGTACGCCAACGACTACCGGCACGTGCCGGGGCTCGGCTGGTTCCGGTGGGACAGCACCCGCTGGCAGATCGACGAGGACGACACCGTGCTGTGGGCCGCAGGCGACCTGGCGGAGTCCCTCGCCACCAACGACCCGCGGGGGGTGCACAGCACGACCGCCCTGCAGCAGCACCGCCGGCGCGCGCTGAGCACCAGCGGGATGAACGCGATGCTCACCCAGGCCAAGTCCGCCCCCGGCATGGTGCTCAACGCGGCGCTGCTGGACGCCGATCCGTACGCGCTGTGCACGCCCGGCGGCATCGTCGACCTGCGGACCGGGCTCAAGCGCGTGCCGGACCCGAACAAGGACTTCCACTCCCGCTCCACCACGGCGACGCCCGAGCCGATGCCGACGCCGCGCTGGGACCAGTTCCTCGCCGACACCTTCGGGCAGGGACCCGAGGGCGCGGAGATGATCGACTTCCTGCACCTGCTGCTGGGCTACTCCATCACCGGCGACGTCGGCGCCCAGGTGATGCCCTTCCTGTTCGGCTCCGGCAAGAACGGCAAGTCGGTGCTGCTGGACGTGGTGATGAAGCTCGTCGGCGACTACGCGGACGCCGCGCCGCCCGGGTTCCTCATGGCCCGGCCCTACGAGGGACACCCCACCGACCTGGCCGAGCTGCACGGGCGCCGGGTCATCGTGTGCAGCGAGGTCAAGCCGGGGGACCGGTTCGACGAGGCCCGCGTGAAGCTGCTGACCGGCGGCGACCGCATCAAGGCACGGCGGATGCGGCAGGACTTCTTCAGCTTCCAGCCGACCCACAAACTGTGGCTGCTGGGCAACCACCGGCCCGAGGTGGGGACGGGCGGTTTCGCGTTCTGGCGGCGGATGCGGCTGATCCCGTTCGAGCGGGTCGTGCCGGACCACCGGAAGGTCGACAACCTGGCGGACATCCTCGTCACCGAGGAGGGGGCGGGCATCCTCAACTGGCTCGTCGCCGGGGCACGGCGCTACCTGAGCGGGGAGAAGGATCTGCTGGGCCCGGAGGCGGTGCGCATCGCCACCACGGCGTACGCGGAGACCGAGGACCACATCGGGCGCTTCCTCGGCGAGTCCTGCCGCCGCGAGCCGGGTCTGAGGGCGGAACAGGCCGGTCTCTACGCGGCCTACAAGACATGGTGTCAGAATGAGGGAGCGCCGGCCGTCTCGTCCCGGTCCTTCGCCGCACGGGTCCGGGAGGTGGTGGGACTGGCGTCTCCGAAGGAGATGATCCTGTCCAACCAGCGCAAGTACTACCCGGGCATCGGTTTGGCCGCCGACGAGGAGACAGCATGAGTGCCCTCATAGCCGAGGACGAGATCGTCCACGAAGTCGGCCTCGTCTGGCTGGAGGACACCAGCGGGCTGGACTACGTCCGTCAGAGTCTGGACCGGCTGCCGAGCCGCCGGGGCAAGCCCGCCTACCACCGCGACGGCCGTATGGTCGGCTATGCGCTGCTCGGGCCGCAGGCCAAGCCGTCCCGTTCGTCCGGGACCTTCCGCCGACGGGTGTTCTGGCTGCTGCCGCACGACCGGGACACCGTTCCTGACGGGTTGTACGCCACCGGGGCGCCCGCCGAGGCCGTCGATCCGCGCACACTGGCGCCGGGCAGCAAGGGGCGCAAGACGGAGCGGTCGGAGGGCGGGGCGGTGTCGTCGCCCCTGCCGGGGGCATCGCTGTCGACGTAGCCGGCTCGGCGTGTGGTCGCTTCCAGCAGGCGAACGCCGGACGGCCTTGCGCCGACGAGATGCTGAGGGACAGCCGGTCCGGGCAGCCGTGAGGGCTGTGCGGACCGACTGTCACGGTGAGTGGAACGGGGGAGGGCCGCTCATGGGTGTCACGTCCATGGAGCCGGGGGAGGGTGCCGTACGGCTGTCACACGCACGGGCGCGTGAGCGGCCGGTGTGGCCTGGTGCCGCTGTCTGCGTGTTGCGGTGCTCGCGTCGCGCAGACGGTGGCACGTGACGGCCAGGACGGGCCGGAGAGGTACTCGGCCGCCTTCAGAAGGTCCGCCCGGTGAGAGTGGAGACGAAGACCGTCTCCCCGTCCTGGCGGCCGGTGACTCCCACGGTCATGTTCCCCCCGCCCTCGGGCGAGACCCGCGTGATCTCCAGCCAGCACGGCCGGTCGAATTCGGCGTAGCGGAAGAATTCGGTGGAGGCGTTCGTGGGCTTCAGCCGCTTCGGTGCGAGCGAGGCGGAGGCCGCCTGTCGCGCGCCTTCCAGCAGGACCATGCCGGGTATGTGGTCGTCGGCGTGGTCGAAGAAGATCGGATGTGTCAGGTCAGGGGTGAGCAGCCAGCGGCTGGGTGTCTCCGTGGGGGAGAGCACCACGTCCGCCGTGGAGGTGCGCCCGACGGCCACCGGCGCGAGCGGAGCGCGGCTCTCGGATATCGCGAAGGCCTCGCCCGACCACGGTGTGCGGTTCGCGCGCAGTCTGCTGTACACCGCCTGCGGGACGGCGGAGATGGAGCCTCCCCCGTGTGCGACAAGGGCTCCGTCGCGGTGGATGGACATCTCGAACCGCAGCCAACTGGCTGCTCCTCTCCGCCAGGTGACCTCCGGGCACCTGGCGGAGAGGAGGAAGTCCGTCGGTGTGAGGGTGATGCCCATGTTCTTGGGGTGTGTCGTGTAGCTGAGGTTCCACATCACGAGCCGGTGGCTGAGCGGAACACCCAGTTCCGCGTGGGCGATGAACATCCCCGCCTGGCGAAACGTCTCTGCAACCTGGAGCGGATCGTGGGCGCTCCCGTCGGTGCTGTTGAACAGGGTGTGGGCACGCGGCCACTGTCCCGTGAGGGAGAAGTTGTGCTGCTGGCGAGCGGTGCAGCCGGTCAGGAACACCTCGGCCAGGCTGGCGCGGTGCACGTATTCCTTCGGGACCGTCGTGGTCAGCCGAGGAAGTGCGGACAGTCCGACTGTCTGTGGTGCCGAACCCAGTCCCATCTATGACCCCCGGTTTTGAAAGCACTGTTCGACGACGTCTCATAAGATACGGACCTACCGGTTTTCTAGGCGACCCGGCATGGTAAAGGATTACCCAAGTGTCGAGACGGAGGGTGAAGGAATGATTCCGCTTGTGCTGATTAACTCCCGCAGATCACCATAGAGTTAGCGGGGTAAACACGGCAAACTGGACAAGACTTGTGTTCGAACTTGTTGATGCTGTGGACTTCACCCCTGCATTAAAAAACCTGTTTCGCGGTTTCTTTTGGTCTCTCATAGGAGGCAGCTGTGCACAAGCTCCCCGTTCCCCTGGTCCTGGACCCGTCCGGCCAGGACCTGCACGGCGAGGCCGCTGTTCTGCGGCAGCTCGGTCCGGTCGTCCAAGTCGTGCTGCCAGGCGGGGTGAAGGCCTGGTCGGTGAACCGGCTCGACCTGATCAAGCAGGTGATGACGGACCCGGCCGTGTCCAAGGACGCCTACCAGCACTGGCCCGCGTGGATCAGCCGCGAGGTGGACGACTCGTGGCCGCTCGCCATGTGGGTGTCGGTGCGCAGCATGCTCACCGCCTACGGCCCGGAGCACACCCGGCTCCGCAAGCTGATCGCCGGGGCGTTCACCACCCGGCGCGTGACGGATCTGCAGCCCCGTATCAGGGCGATCACCGACGAGCTGCTCAGCCGCCTGGAACGCCACCCGGTGGGTCAACCCGTGGATCTGCGCAGGGAGTTCGCCTGTGAACTGCCTCTGCAGGTGATCTCGGAGATGCTCGGCCTGGACGGCGACGAGCGGCACGACTTCCACCGGGTGGTCAACACACTGTTCACCACCTCGACCACGCCCGAGAAGGCGCAGCAGAACCAGATCGAGCTGTACAGACTCCTGAACAACCTGGTGCGACGCAAACGCACCGAGCCGGCCGCCGATCTCACCAGCGCCCTGATCGCCATGCGGGACGAGGACGGGGGAGGGCTGACCGAGAAGGAACTCGTGGACACGCTCCACCTGATCCTGGGCGCAGGACACGAGACGACCATCAACCTTCTCGACCACGCCATCTGCGCACTGCTCACTCATCCCGAGCAGCTCCGGTTCGCCCGCGAGGGCGCCGTCACCTGGGAGGCCGTGGTGGACGAGACACTGCGCTGCCAGGCCCCGGTGGCCAACATTCCGCTGCGGTTCGCCACGAAGGACATCGACCTGGACGGGACCGTGGTCCCCGCCGGGGAGCCGATTCTCCTGTCGCTCGTCGCCGCCGGCCGCGACCCCGACACCCACGGTCCGGACGCCGGCACCTTCGACGTGACCCGCGCGCACCGCGAACACCTCTCCTTCGGCCACGGTGTGCACCACTGCCTGGGCCGTCCGCTGGCCATGAGCGAGGCGACCATCGCCCTGCCCGCTCTCTTCGAACGATTCCCGCACCTCCGGCTGGCCGTGCCGGCCCACGAGCTGCGCCGCTCGGAGTCCTTCATCTCCAGTGGGCACGCCGAACTCCCCGTCCTGCTCACGCCTGAGAACTGACCCTTCTCATCACTCCAGGGGGAACTGCTGTGTCACACCCTCCGCTGCGCACCCTGCGGCTCGCGGCCGTCAATATCGACGGCGTCCTGCTCAACGACACCTTCAGCCCGGTCATCCACCGACTGGTCGTCCAGCACGGCCTCACCTATACCTCCGACCTCGAGCGGGCCTTCCTCTCCCAGAACCAACTGACCGCCGCCCAGGCCTTCGCGGAAGCGACCGGGAGCACGGCGAGTCCCCAGGGGATACTCAGGGCCTACTTCACGGAACGTGAGCGTTACCTGCGTACGGACCCGTTGAGGCTGCTCGACGGGGCGGTCGCGCTCCTGGAACGGCTGCGGGCACTGGGACTCGAGATCGTGTGTTACGGCGGTCTGGACAAGAGCCACTTCGACCGTCACCTCGGGTCGTGGGCCTTTCTGTTCACCGAGCCGCGCTACATCTGCACCAACGACTTCCGCCCGGGCGTCCGTGAGATAACCCAGGACTTCTTCGGCCTGGCCCCCGCCCAGGCGGTCTTCATCGACGATGTGGCGGCCGTGGCCGAGCGGGCCCGGGAACTGGATGTTCCCTTCATCGGGCACCCCAGTTCCTTCGCGCACGGATTCCAGCGGAGCCTCATGGAGGAAGCCGGTGTCCGGCACATCGTGTCGAGCCTGTCCGGCATTGATGAGCAACTGCTCCGTGCCGTGGACCACGAGGCCGGCGAGGGCAGCGTCTGGCGGCAGGCCGAGGGCATCGGGGCTGCTGGTGCGCCCGGGCGCGGAGAGGAGATGTCGTGACCGCCGACAGGGACGGGGCTCCGCTGGCCGGCAAGGTCGCGTTCATCACCGGGGCCAGCAGCGGCATCGGCGCCGCCGCCGCGCGCGTGTTCGCCGGCCAGGGAGCCGCGGTCGTTCTCTCCGCCCGTCGGGAGGAGCGGTTGCTGGACCTTGTCGCCCAACTGCGCCAGGCCGGGGCGGAAGCGAGCCACTGGGTTGCGGACGTACGTAGCGGCGACGAGGTCCGACGCGCGGTCGAACACGCCGTGGAGCGCCACGGACGCCTGGACATCGCTTTCAACAATGCCGGTGTGGGAGTCCCGAAGGAGCCCCTGCACCGTCTCGGGGACGACGCCTACGACTTGGTCATGGACACGAACGTGCGCGGTGTCTGGAACTGCATGCGCCACGAGATCACGGCCATGCTGGCGGGCGATGGCGGCGCGATCGTCAACACCAGCAGTGTCGGCGGGCTGGTCGCCTCCTCGACGGCCGCGCCCTACATCGCCGCCAAGCACGCCGTGATCGGACTGACGAAGGCGGCGGCGGTGGAGTACGCCCCGCACGGCATACGGGTCAATGCGATCGCTCCGGGACTCACGCGTTCCGAGATGATCGACGAGTGGTTCAGGCACAGCCCGGAAGCAGAGCAACGTGCCTACCGGTCCGCGCCCCAGGGCCGGGCCGCCGATCCCGTGGAGGTGGCCGAGACGGCCGCCTGGCTGGGCAGTGACAAGGCGAGCTTCGTCACCGGCGCGACGCTGGCCGTGGACGGCGGCCGGACCGCATGGTGAACCCACGCCCCGCACCGGACCGAACGCCATGTTTGTCATCGCGTGGCTGAGGTATCGAGGTGTAGAGGGGGTAAGGTACGTAGCGTTCGGTTTTAATTTCTCTGCCAGGGAGGGTCCCATGGCACGGCAAGAGCGTGCGGTACGGACCCGACGCGCTGTTATTCAGGCCGCGGCAGAGGTCTTCGCCGAGCGGGGCTACGCGGCGGCGACCATCGCGGAGATCCTGGACCGGGCCGGTGTCACCAAGGGCGCGCTGTACTTCCACTTCGACTCGAAAGAGGCCCTGGCGCGCGGCGTGATCGAGGCGCAGATCTCGGACGGCGCCTGGGCTCCGCGCGAGCTGAAGCTCCAGGAGTGGGTGGACGTGGGCATGGTGCTGGCCCACCAGATCCCGAGGGACGTGATTCTCCTTGCGGGCATCCGCCTGTCGGCGGACCTGCAGGGCCGCCGCATGTTCGGGAGTGCCTGGCCCGCCTGGATCGAGCTGTCCACCAAGCTTCTGGCCGAGGCCAAGGAGCGTGGCGAGGTCCTGCCGCATGTCCTCCCCGCCGAGACCGCCGAGTGCTTCCTCGGAGCATGGATAGGCACGCAGATGTTCTCCGAGGCCTCCACCGACTGGTCGGACCTGAGTGAGAGGGTCTCCGTCCTCTTCAACCACATGCTGCCGGCCATCGCCACGCCCGCGGCGTTGATCAGACTGGACACGGCACCCGACCGGGGCGCCCGGGTCGTCGGGGAAGCGAGGCGCGCCGACGCGCTCGTGGCAACCGAGTCCTGACAAGCGGGCTCTCCGCGAGCTGAAAAGGGCAGCGTCTGAAACCGGGCAGAAGGTTTCATACGCTGCCCCTTTTTTGGTGGTGGGTGCCGTGCGTCAGGTCAATGGAACAGACTAAATGTTCTGTTTAATTATTGACTAATTGTCGCTCCTGTGATGGCCTGGCTGTGACCCTGGGGGCCTGATCAGGGAGATTTACTGTTCCTGTCGAAGCTTGCGGTAGATGCCCATGACGAGGGCAGGCTTCTAAACCAACCAGTCATGCGGTTTAATATGATCCCTGCGCGAGAGAACGGGTACGGAGGAGGACGCGGTGGTCAAGCAGGTGCGGGCGGCTCGTACGCGTCAGACTCTCCTCCTCGCGGCGGCCGAGATCTTCGCCGACGAGGGCTATGTGCTGGCCACTCTGCCTGCCATCAGCAAGCGGGCCGGGGTCAGTTCCGGCGCTTTGCACTTCCACTTCGCGAGCAAGGACTCCCTGGCCGCCGAGGTGGAGGCCGAGGCCGCGGAGTCGGTGCGCAAGCTGGCCGACCGCTGCCGCTCCGAGGCCCGCACCTCCTTGCAGGCGCTCGTGGACACCACCTGCCGCCTGCTGCTCGTCCTCGCCGCCGATCCCGTCGTCCGGGCCGGCTTCAGGCTGAGCTGTGATCCCTCGCGCAAAGGTGAGGCGGAGATGCTGCAGTGGTGGCGCACGCTGGTGCACGACCTGATCATGCAGGCCGAGCGGGCGGGTGAACTGGCGCACGACGTCTCGCCGGAGGCCGCGACGGTCGCAGTCGTGGCCGCCACCCTCGGTTTCCAGGCCGCCGGTGCGGCGGACCGTGCCTGGCTCGCGGCGGAGCGCGTGGCGCAGTTCTGGACCTTCATCCTGCCGCGGCTCGCCTCGTCCCCCGAGCACGGCCTGGTGCCGACCGCTCCGGGGGTGGCCTGGACGGACGGCCCGCGCGAGTCTGCGCATACGGTTGCAAACAGTTGACAAAGCCGGGGTGGGGCTTCCTCGCCCGCCGCGGCTCACCGGCGATGCGAAATCCCCTGCCGGCAGCGTGCATTCGGCCTTCTCGACGGGGTCTCGGGTCTGCCTGGAATTCAAGTTGGGCGACCGGTACGGGATTGACATACCGCGCGCGCTGTTTTTTACTCAGGAGTGCTGGGGGATCGCTCCAGAGGGCGCCTACAACGGGGGAGACGTCGTGGACATCGAGGTACTCGGCACACTCGCCGTACGGGTGGGCGGTGTCTCCATCACGCCGACGGCGCCCAAGCCGCGCCAGGTGCTCGCCCTGCTCGCGCTGCGCGCCGGGCAGGTCGTCCCGGTGGGTGTCCTGGCCGAGGAGCTGTGGGGGAGCAAGCCCCCGCGCAGCGCCCGCGCCACCCTGCAGACCTACATCCTGCAGCTGCGTGAACTCATCACCGCCGCCCTGGACAACGGCGCCGGGGGCGACGCCGGGCAGCGCCGTCAGGCCAAGGACGTGCTGCTGACCGTCCCCGGCGGCTATCTGCTCAAGGACGGCGACGGCACCAGCGACGTACGGGAGTTCGAGCGGCTGGCCGGCACCGGGTACCGGGCCATGGACGCCGAGGACCACCCGCAGGCCGCCCGCCTGCTGCGTCAGGCGCTCGAGCTGTGGAGCGGACCCGCACTCGCCGACGTCCACACGGGTCCCCATCTGCAGACCGAGGTCAAGCGGCTGGAGGAGAGCCGGCTGTGCGCGCTCGACCAGCGCGTCGAGGCGGACCTGCGGCTCGGCCGGCACCGTGAGCTGCTCGCCGAACTGACCGTGCTCGTCAACCGGTACCCCACCCACGAGAGCCTGTGCGGCCAGTACATGCTCGCGCTGTACCGCTCAGGGCGCCGGGGCGAGGCGCTCGACGCCTACCAGCGGCTGCGCGCCACCCTGGTGCGCACCGTGGGCCTCGAGCCGTCCCCCGCGCTCGCCAAGCTGCAGCGCTCCATCCTGATGTCCGGTCCCGACACCCTCACGGCCCGCCCCGCGCAGGGCGTGTCCGTGACCCCCGTGGGCTGACGCCTCGTCCCCCCTCCGCTTCCTCCACCAGGAATCGAGTCGCGCCCAGGTCCGGCGGTGCAGCGTTGATCGCACCTGGAGGAGGGGGTCGCGCATGTCGTCGCAGCGAGTGCACTCCGCCCAGCACACGGTCCTGGTCGCGGCGCCCGCCGGTGTCGTCTACGGCCTGCTCGTCGACGCCCCCCGCTGGCCGGTCCTGCTGGCCCCCTACGTTCACGTCGAACGCGTCGACTTCGACGGCACCGTGGAGAACCTGCGGCTGTGGCACCTGCGGGACGGCCACGTGCGTTCCGCCCTCGCCCGCCGCGTGCTGCACCCCCGCGAGCGCCGTATCGAGTTCGAGTGGCGCGATGCCCTGCTGCCCGGAGCACCGACGTCCGGTGCCTGGAGCGTGACACCCGACGGCGACGAACGGTGCCTGCTGACCCTGCGTCATGAGCGCCCCGCCGGGCCCGGGGAGACACCCGGCATCCTGGAGACGGACGTGCGGGCCGGGCTGGAGGCGCTGCGCCGGGCGGCCGGGCACTGGGACCGGCTGGACGAACTGCTGCTGTCCTTCGAGGACAGCGTGTACGTCTCCGGCTCCGCCGAACTCGTCTACGACTTCCTCTACCGCATCGAGGACTGGGTCGACCTGGTGCCGGACGTCGAGTGGGCCCAGGTCACCGAGGACCAGCCGGGTGTGCAGGCGACGGTCCTGCACACCTGTGCCCCGGAGACCGGGGAGACGATCCTCTCCGAGGCCGTACGGCTGTGCTTCCCGGCCGCCGGACGGATCGTGCACAAGGAGACCGTGACACCCGACCCCGTCGCCGCGCACTACGGGGAGTGGTACCTGGAGCCCGACGAGACCGGGGTGCGGGTCGTCTCCGCCCACCACGTGATGCTCAGGGAAAGCGCCGTGGAGGCCGTCCTGGGCGGCGGCGCCCTCCTCGTGGACGCCCGCCGGTACGTGCGCGAGTGGCTGGGCCGCTCCAGCACCGAGGCCCTGAGCCTGGCGCGGTGGCACGCCGAGAGCGCCGTACGCCGACTGCGATGAGCCCGCCGGAGACGACCGTACGGCGACCGGCACCACGACGACGAGGAGATCGCCGATGGCTCTGACCCGGCCCGTCCCGCTTGTCGGACGGCCCCCGACACCCCGGACACCGCCTGACCCCGCAGAGCCACCGGCCGACGCGGCGCGCCTCGAAACACTCCTCGGCGACCCCCGGGACCCCGGCAACCCCTACGGCCGGGCCGCCCTGCGGGCCGCGGGGCACGTCGGTCTGCCCGCCCCTCCCGCCGGCCTGCCCGGCGCCGAGGGGCCGCCGCCGGCCGCCGACCGGCTCGCCCGTGCCCTGCGACCGCTCTTCCGCCGTGATCTCGCTCTCGCCCATGCCTGGAGCATCCGTCCGCTGCTGGGCGCACCGGTTCCGCACCCGGCGGCGGCGCTGCTCGGGCCGGCGGCGCTGATCGCGGCGGGCGGCGGCGTCCTGCGCGGTGCGGCCCGCATCGTGGACGGCCTCGGCAGGTACGAACCCGGCGCCCGGCAGTGGCAGCCGGTCCTGGCCTCGGCCTGGGCGGATCTGCTGGCCTGCGAGAGCTTGACGGTCGTGGCCCTGCGGTCCCGTCCGCGGCCGGCGCCGCTCGCGGCCGGCCCGGAGCCGGCGCGGGAGCCGGGGGAGGGGCTCGTCGCCCTCGTGGGGTATCTGGTGCCCCAGCTGGTCGGTGAGCTGCTGGACGATCTCGAACTGGTGCTGGACGAGTGCGGTTTCGACGGTGACACCCCGGAGCGACGCACGCTGGCCAAGCTCGTCGGGGACCGGGCGTTCGCCGGGGTCGACTGGACGGCCGCCAGTGCCGCGCAGGCACGGATCGTGCGGGGGCTGAGCGGAGCGGGCGGCTCGTGGCCGGGTGCCGGTGACGGTGCCGGTGACGGTACGGAGTGTGCCGCGTTGTTCCGGATCACCGAGGCCGCCCCCGTCGGGGCGCCCGGCACGGACCGCGTGCAGGCCGTCGCGGCGACGCTGGCCGGTGCCACCGCCCGGCTGGCCGGTGCGGACGGCCCCGACAGCGCGGCGCTCGCCCGGGTCGGCCGCAGACTGGTCATCGAGCAGCGGGCGTTGACCGCCGCCTGCGCGGCCACCGCCGTGCACGACCCGGCCGATCCGGGGGCGCGGGCGCTGGCGGACCGTCAGGCCCTGCTGATGCTGGCCGCCGCCGCGCTGGGCGTGCGGGAAGCGGCGGCCGGGGCGCGGCTGCCCTTCCTCGGCGGAGCCGGCTGGGCGCTGCTGGCGCTCGGACGGATCACCGAGCGGCTCGGGCTGCCGCTGCCCGACCGTACGCCCGATCCGCAGCCGGGCGTCTGGGCCGAGCTGGCCCGGCGCGGGGCGCTCGGCGCGGACTGCGACCTGTATGCGACGAGGCTGCGGTGGTGAGCGCGCAGGGCCGCATCCCGGCGGGGCCGTTTCCGCCGCCCTGTCACGTTCCCGGGCCGGACGGGCCCTGGGAGGAGGTGCAGGAGCGGATCGAGGAGACCGGCCGGGCGATGGTGCACACCACGTGGGGCCAGTGGCTGACACCCGCCCTGCTCGATCCCGCGCTGCGTACGCTGCTCGGCCGCGACTGGCCCCGCTACCGGCAGCGCCCGGCCCCGGCCGGGCGGCTGAGCTTCGCCGTCTCCCGGGTGGTGGTCAAGCACGCGGCCGCGGCGGCCCTCCAGGTGCCCGCGGGCCGGCTCGACCTCGCCTATCTGCCGGGCGGGCGGCCCGTGCTGCGCGGACTCGGGGCGGAGCTGCAGGTGAGCCTCTCCCACACCGACGAGCTGATCGTGGTCGGTGTCAGCCGCGTCGGTCCGGTCGGCGTGGACGCCGAGCCCGCCGGGCGCCGGATCTCCCTCGAGCTGCTGCGGGGGCATGTGTGCACCGCCGAGGAGGACGCAATGCTCGCGGCCCTGCCAGAGGAGGAGCGCATCGACCGGTTCCTGCGCCTGTGGACGCTCAAGGAGGCGTACACCAAGGCACTCGGGCACGGCCTGCGGCGCCGGTTCTCGGGGGTCGGCTTCGAGTGGGACGCGTCGGGAGGCGCCCGGCTGACCGGGGACACGGCCGGGCAGTGGGCCTTCGCCACCCATCTCGTCGAGGAGCGCTTCCTGGTGAGCGAGGCACACCGCCGCGACGCCGCGCCGGTGTCACCGGGCGGGGCCCGGGCACCCTTGTCCGGGGCCGAGCCGGGGAGGCTTCCTGCGGCGGAGTCGTCGGAGCCCCGCGTCGTCGGCTTCCTGGGGCCGCAGGGCCCCGGGCCGCGGTGACCAAAGGCGTCGGCCGGGCCGGGCGGGACTGCCCGGCCATGGCCGAAGACGCTGTGCAGAAACGATTCGAAAAGGAGGTCGGGGCGCTGGACACCTCTGCGGCGGCACAGGTGTCCGGTCCCCCGGGGAGCGGATGAGGAGTCATCACTCGCACGCGGGCGCCGTCCTCGCCGTCGTGCACGAGCCGCTCGGCGCCCGGACCTGGTCACCGCTCGTCTTCGAGCTGTGCGGACTCGTCGGCACGGAGGCCGAGGCGGTCGCCGCCCGTGTGGCCGAGCGCCATCCCGAGTACGACGTCGACCTGGACGGCGTACTGGACGCCGGGCGCCCCGGCCGGCATCTCCTGCGGCTCACCCCGCGCGACCCGGCCGGCCCTGGCGGGCCGCTCGGCGACGACCTGGTGGCCGACCTGCTGGCACCGCTCGCGGCGGGCACGATCGCCGTGACGGGGCATCAGCGTGAGCTGCTCACCGCCGCGGTGGACGGTCAGGGCGGCGCCGGCCGACACGTGGAGCAGTTGTTCTGGGACTGGGCGGGGCCCTTGGACCTCACCCGGTTCATCGCCGCCTGGCAGTCCGTCGCCGAGCGCGAGGCGGTGTTGCGGGCGTCCTTCGACTGGTCGGGCGCCGCCCGACTGGTGCTGCACGAGCGCGCGGTGGTGGAGGTCGTACGCCATGTCCACACCGCCGTCGGCTGGAGCGAACTGCTCCGGCAGGACCGGGCCCGCGGCTTCGAGCTGTTCCGGCCGGGCCTGCTGCGGGTGTCCCTGCTCGACGGGCCGCCGGACACCACCGGCGCCGGGCGGTCGCCCACCCGCGTGCTGGTGACCTATCACCGGGCACTTCTCGACGAACGAGGCGCACGTCTGCTCCTGCGGCAGTTCTACCGCTCCTATCTCGCCGGCGGGGTGCTGCCCGGCGGGGACCGGCGGCCCGACATCCGCGACCACTCCGAGTGGCTGGCCCGCCAGGACCCGGCCGGCGCCCGGGAGTTCTGGGCGGCGGCCGCACCGCCCGCCGACGCCGCCGTCAGCCCCGGCCGCCCTGGCGGACCGCCCCGGCACACCGAGGGCCCCGGCCGGATCCAGCGCCGGCTCAGGCCGCCCCAGACCTCCCGGCTGCGCTCCTGGGCCGCGGGCCGGGGCGCGGGGGAGAGCAGCGCCCTGCACGTGGTGTGGGCCCTGTTGCTGTACCGGGCGGCCGGGGCCGACGGGCCGCTGCCGGTGGCGTTCGGCGTGCACCTGTCCGGGCGGGACATGTCGCTGCGGGCCGCGGCCGACATCCCCGGACTGATGGGCAACCCGCTGCCGATGACCGTCACCGTGGACCCCGCCGCGCCGCTGGTGGACCTGCTGCTGCAGGTGCGGGACGCCGCGCTCGACCTCAACCCCTACGCCTGGGTCTGCACCGACCGGATCCACGAGTGGTGCGGGCGGGCCCCAGGCTCCGACCTCACCGAGACCACCGTCCGCTTCGACAGCCATCCCGACATGCCGGACAACCTGCGCGCCGAACTGGCGGCGCAGGGCGTCCGGGTGGGCGTGCCGCAGAGCGCGGGCGGTGACACGACCCTGCCGGTCACCCTCGTCGCGCACTACGACGCCGAGGGCGCCCTCGTGCTGACCGCCCTGTACGACCGGGCCAGGTTCACGGACACCGACGCCTCCGGCACCCTCTCGCAGTGCCTGCACCTGCTGCGCAGCCTGCCCGAGCACCCGGACGAGACGTTCACCGTCGCCGACGCGCTGCGGTTGCTGCGCACCTCCGAGGTGCCCCGTATGACATCACCGGGCCCGGGCGGCAGCCGGCTCGGGCTGGCGGTCCTCCGGGCCGGGGAACCCCAGGCGGACGTGGTGTGCCTGGTCACCGTCCCCGGAGTCACGCCCGGTGTGTACGACACGCTCGTGCGCGAGCACGAGGGGCCGGAGCGCATCGTGCTGCTCAGCGTGGCCGGCCAGGCCGTGTCGCCCGGCACCCTCCAGGAACTCCTCGGCCCCGGCCGGCAGTTGGTCCTGTGCGGTGCCGGTCCGGCCGGCCGGGTCGCCCATGAGATCGCTCGCCGCACGGCGGAGCAGACCGGTGAGGCTCCGGCGGTGGTCATGACCGGGGTCGGCGGTGCCACGGAGAGCGCGCAGGCGCTGTCCCAGGCCCTGCGGGCGGTGCGGACGCGCAGCACCTGACCGGTGCCGGCGGCCGACCGGTTTTCTAGCGGGCCGAGATCTCCTCTTGAGCGCCATGGCGGACCGTGGCCGGAAAGAGGAGGCGGTATGGGCGATACGGACCGCGGGGAACCGGCTCTGCGCGTGGAGCGCGGCACGGCGACCGAAGAGGAACTGGCCGCACTGACCGTCGTGCTGCTGGCCCTGCGCGGCCGGCCGGCGGACGAGGACGCACAGCGGCGGCCGGTCAACGGTTCGCGCTGGTGGCGGCGGCCAGGGGACTACCAGGGATCGCGCAGCTGGCAGTGATGGATGCTCCGCCCCTTCAGGAAGGGATCTGACGACATGTCGATGACGATTGCCGCTGCTGAGGCCGAGGCCGAGGCCGGTCCCGCCGACATCCGCGGGCGGGTCGCCGAGTTGCACGAGATCCGTGCGCGGGCGGTGGCGGGACCGAGCGAGAAGGCGACCGAGGCGCAGCACGCCAAGGGCAAGCTGACGGCGCGGGAGCGGATCGAGCTGCTCCTGGACCCGGGGTCCTTCCAGGAGGTCGAGCAGCTGCGCCGGCACCGCGCGCAGGGCTTCGGCCTGGAGGCGAAGAAGCCGTACACCGACGGTGTGATCACCGGCTGGGGCACGGTGGAGGGCCGTACGGTCTTCGTCTACGCGCATGACTTCCGGATCTTCGGCGGTGCGCTGGGCGAGGCCCACGCCACCAAGATCCACAAGATCATGGACATGGCCATCGCGGCCGGTGCCCCGCTGGTGTCGCTCAACGACGGCGCGGGCGCCCGGATCCAGGAGGGCGTCTCGGCGCTGGCCGGCTACGGCGGCATCTTCCAGCGCAACACCAAGGCGTCCGGTGTCATCCCGCAGATCTCGGTGATGCTCGGTCCCTGCGCGGGCGGCGCGGCCTACAGCCCCGCCCTGACCGACTTCGTGTTCATGGTCCGCGAGACCTCGCAGATGTTCATCACCGGCCCGGACGTGGTCAAGGCGGTCACGGGCGAGGAGATCACCCAGAACGGGCTCGGCGGCGCCGACGTCCACGCCGAGACCTCCGGCGTCTGCCACTTCGCGTACGACGACGAGGAGACCTGCATCGCCGAGGTGCGGTACCTGCTGTCGCTCCTGCCGCAGAACAACCGCGAGAACCCCCCGCGCGTGGTCTCCTCCGACCCCGCCGACCGGCGCGGTGAGGCCCTGCTCGACCTGGTGCCGCTCGACGGCAACCGCCCGTACGACATGACCCGGGTCATCGAGGAGATCGTCGACGACGGCGAGTACCTCGAGGTCCACGAGCGCTGGGCGCGGAACATCATCTGCGCGCTGGCCCGCCTGGACGGGCACGCGGTCGGCATCGTCGCCAACCAGCCGCAGACGCTGGCCGGTGTCCTGGACATCGAGGCCAGTGAGAAGGCGGCGCGCTTCGTGCAGATGTGTGACGCCTTCAACATCCCGATCCTGACGCTGCTGGACGTGCCCGGCTTCCTGCCCGGTGTCGACCAGGAGCACGGCGGAATCATCCGCCACGGCGCGAAGTTGCTGTACGCCTACTGCAACGCGACCGTGCCGCGGATCTCGCTGATCCTGCGCAAGGCGTACGGAGGTGCCTACATCGTCATGGACTCCCAGTCGATCGGCGCCGACCTCACCTACGCCTGGCCGACCAACGAGATCGCCGTGATGGGCGCGGAGGGCGCCGCGAACGTCATCTTCCGCCGCCAGATCGCCGGCGCGGAGGACCCCGAGGCCATGCGCCAGAAGATGGTCAAGGAGTACAAGGCCGAGCTGATGCACCCGTACTACGCGGCCGAGCGCGGCCTCGTGGACGACGTCATCGACCCCGCCGAGACCCGCGAGGTGCTCATCCGCTCGCTGGCCATGCTGCACCAGAAGCATGCCGAGCTGCCCTCCCGCAAGCACGGCAACCCCCCGCAGTAGGCCAACAGACAAAACCCGATGGTCTGTTTGCTGTGGTCCAATGGTGATGGACGGTCTGTTCCTCGGAGGTGTGAGAGGGAGCGTCCCCGTCGGTGGGGGCGTGCGCCGGTCCGAGGTGGGGCCGTAACGACCCGTCAGCCGAGCTGAGTTCTGAGGAACTTCGCAGGTGGTTGGGGGTCTTCGAGGGCTGCTGCACTGCCACTTGAAGGTTGTTAAAAACAGAACGGACGGTTTGATATTGACATACCGTGTGCGCTGTTTTTAAATCGTGTAGTGCCAGCAGTGCACGTGGACCAGGGGAGACGGCGTGGACATCGAAGTACTGGGCGCACTGGATGTGAGGGAGAACGGGGTGTCCGTGGCCCCGACGGCGCCGAAGCCACGCCAGGTCCTGGCGCTGCTGGCGCTGAACGCGGACCGGGTGGTGCCGGTCGCCTCGCTCATCGAGGAGCTGTGGTCGGGCCGGCCACCGCGCAGCGCGCGCACCACCTTGCAGACCTACGTGCTGCAACTGCGCGAACTCATCGCGGCGGCACTGGCCCGCGACACCGCGGAGCAACCCGCCGACCGACCCGAACGCCGTACGGCGAAGGACGTGCTGCTCACCCTGCCGGGCGGATACCTGCTCTCCTCCGGCGGCGGCACCAGTGACGTCCGCGATTTCGAACGGCTGGCCGGACTGGGCTACCGGGCCATGGACGCCGGTGACTTCGCGGGTGCCTCACGCACCCTCGCCACCGCGCTGGAACTGTGGTCGGGATCCGCCTTCGCGGACGTGCAGACCGGGGTCCAGCTCGCCATGGAGGCCAAGCGTCTCGACGAGAGCCGGCTGTGCGCACTCGACCAGCGCATCGAGGCGGACCTGCGGCTCGGCAGGCACCGCGAAGTCCTCGCCGAGCTCACCGTACTGACGAGCCGTTACCGCACCCACGAGAACCTGCACGCCCAGTTCATGCTCGCGCTGCACCGCTCCGGGCGCCGCGGCGAGGCGCTCGCCGTCTACCAGCAGCTGCGCACGACCCTCGGCCGCGACCTGGGCCTGGAACCGTCACCGCGGCTGCGCCGGCTCCAGCACTCGATCCTGATGGCCGCGACCGAGACCACGCCGACCCCGGCGGGGCCCGCCCAGGCTCCCCGAGCCGCGCACGTTCCGCACGCCGGACCCCTGGCACCGACCCACTGACCCTCCGGCGAGGGGGCCGATCCTTGGAGGCATCCACCATGACCAGTGAGCCGACGGCACCATCCGGTGTCCCCGGAGACATCCTGGTCGAGCTCACGGCCGTGCTGGCCGGCGTCGTCCATGTCGACCCCGACCGCGTCGACCCCGAACAGCCCTTCCCCGTGCTCGGCCTGGACTCGCTGCTCACCGTCGAGTTCGTCACGGCGGTCAGCCGGCACTTCGGCGTCCGGATCGCCGCCGCGGCGCTCTACGAGCACCCCACGCCCGCCCTGCTCGCCCGCCATGTGGCAGCCGTCCGCGGCGGAGCCGACGAGAGCCCCGCCGTCCAGGACCCCGGTGCCTCCGCCGCGGTGCTCCAGGTGCTGCGCGAGCAGCTGGCGCGGATCCTGCACTGCGCCCCCTGGGAGATCGACGGCGGTGCCGCCTTCGCCGAGCTGGGCATCGACTCCGTCCTGGCTGCCGACTTCGTCGCCGGCGTCAACCGCGCCTACGGCCTGACCGAACGCCCCGTCACCGTCCACGAGCATCCCAGCCTCGCCGCCATGGCCTCCTACGTCGCCTCCCGCACCCGGGGCACGGTGACCCCGGCGGCACCGGGCGCCGGCAGTGCCGCACCGGCCGGCCCGGAGCCGGTGCGGGCGCCGGTCACCACGGCCGCGCAGCGGCCCCCGAGGTCCCAGGACGAGGTGGTCGCGCTGCTCGACGCGGTGCGCGGCGACCGGATCGGCGTCGACGAGGCCGCCCGGCTCCTGGCGGACCGCTCCTCCTGAACGGGACCCGAACCGTGGACCACCGACAGGTCTCCGCCCGCCTTCGCACCGGCGGCCCCCGATCCGCGATGTCGCGTCGTCCGCCGTGGGACGGCGAACCGAGCACGGACGAGACGACACCATGACCATCACCGCACCGGAGCTCCCCGGCGCCGGGCCCGCACCGCTCAAGGAGACGGCGGCCCCGGTGAAGCTGTGGCTGTGCCCCAACGACGCCCTCCCGCCGGCCGTCGCCGGAGTCCTGGCAGCGCACTGGCTCGACGAGCGCGAACACAAGACCGCGGCCCGGTTCCTCTTCGAACGCGACCGCCGGCAGTACCTGGTCGCCCACGCCCTGGTCCGCCGGGCGCTGGCGCTGGAGGCCGGCCTTGCCGAGGCCGAACTGGTCATCTGGCGCTCCTCGCGCGGGCGGCCCTTCCTGCAGCCGCTGCCCGGCGGCCTGCCGCGCGGCGGCGACCACCTGGACTTCAACCTCTCCCATGCGGGGGGCTACAGCCTGCTCGGAATCGTCCGCAGGCACCGCATCGGAGTCGACGTCGAGGGCCTCGGGCGGGACGCGCAGGCTCTGGAGACCATCCTGACCACCTTCACCCCCGAGGAACAGCGGTGGGTGGCCGGCGCGCCCCGGGGACGGGAGTGGGACCGGCGGGTGCTCAGGCTGTGGACCCTGAAGGAGGCGTACGCCAAGGCCCGCGGACTGGGCCTCGGACTGCCCTTCGACGAGTTCTGCTTCACCCTGGCCGACGACCGGGGCGTGCTCGCCTTCCGGCCGCCCGCCGACGACCTGGCCGGGCGCTGGCGGTTCCTGGAGCTGGAGCCGGTGCCGGACGTGCTGGCCGCCGTCGCCGTACCGGCGGACGAACACGGCGCCCCGCGGCTCGAGTTGCACCACGGGTTCCCCTGGGCCCGGGCCACGCCGCACACCATCGCCCTGCCCGAGCCCGTGGGCGCGACGCATGGCTAGGTCCCGTCGCCGGTGTGGTGCGCTCCGGGCGGGCGGCGGGAGTCCGCGGGCGGGGCCTGGCGGCTCAGCGGCCGGCCACGGGCGCGGACGACAGTCGCAGGGCCTCGGTCACGTCGTAGGTCATCGCGCGGATCACGGCGTCGAGGTCGTCCTGGAAGTAGAAGTGGCCGCCCGGGAAGACGTGCGTCGCCAGCAGCCGGGCACACTGCCCGCTCCAGCGTTCCAGCGCGGCCAGGCCCACGACCGCGTCCTCGGCGCCGCCGAACAGGGACACCGGCACCGGCAGCGGTTCGCCGGCGGGCGCCTGACGCCAGCTCTCCACCAGCTGCAGGTCGGCGCGGATGACCGGCGCGAAGTACCGCCACAAACCGGGGTGGTTCAGCACCTTCGGCGGGGTGCCGCCCAGCCGGGCGACCCGGCGCCGCAGCTCCTCGTCGGACAGCTCCCGTGCGGGTATGCGCACGGGCGGGCCGTCCGGGCGGGGCGCACCGCAGGCCGACAGGCCCAGCCACACCGGAGGGCGGCCCCGCGCCGTCAGCCTGCGGGCGACCTCGTACGCCACCAGCGCGCCCATGCTGTGGCCGAACAGCGCGAACGGGGCGCGGGAGGCGTCCAGTTCGGGGATCAGCCGGTCGAGGTGGTGAGCCACCAGGGAGTCACCGTCGCTCAGCGGCGGCTGCCCCATGAGCGTGCCGTGGCCGGGTGCGTCCCGAGCCGTCACCCGCCAGCCGGCCGGGAAACGGGCGGGCCAGTTCTGGTACATCAGCCCTGAGCCGCCCGCGTGCGGAAAGAGGTAGAGGCGCACCGCGGGTCTCCGTTCACGTCGGCGGGCGGGAAAAGACCGTATACAGGGCGAGGTTATCCGTCGTACGGAATTCCGCACCGGAATCACCAGTTCATTTCCAGCATGGGTACATGTGTTCTTGAGGACTTTATCGGCGCTGCGCAACACCCCACTTGGAGCGCCGCTAGAGGACCGCTACAGGAAATCGCTCGGGGGGCACGGACACGGCTAGCGTGCGTAGTGGCGGAGAATTCTGGCCACCAAAAGGAACTGGACAAGGAACTCGACGAGGTGGGGAGGCCACCGATGCAGATTCAGGTTCTGGGTCCGTTGAGTGCCGAGGTCAACGGGGGATCAATCGTTCCGACGGCCGGTAAGCCGCGACAGATTCTGTCGCTGCTGGCACTCTATCCCGGGCGGGTCATGCCCATTCCCACACTCATGGAGGAGCTCTGGGGAACCGAACCTCCGGCGAGCGCGCTGACGACCCTGCAGACCTACATACTCCAACTGCGCAGGCGGCTCGGTACGGCCATGGGCCCGGGCTCCCCGAACGGAGCCAAGGACATTCTGGCCACCCGGCACGGTGGATATCTGCTGCAGATCGGCAAGACCTGTGTCGACGTCCACCAGTACGAGGACCTGGTCCGGCAGGGGCAGGCCGCGTTCGAGGCGGGGGACAACGAGGTGTCCGCGGCGCAGTTCCGTGCGGCGCTCGACCTGTGGACCGGCGCACCGCTGGTCGACGTGAAACTCGGGCCGGTCCTCGACATCGAGGTGATGCGGCTCCAGGAGAGCCGGCTGGTGACCGTGGAGCGGCGCATCGACGCCGATCTCCGGCTCGGCCGCCATGCGGAGCTGATCGCGGAGCTGACCGAGCTGACCGCCCGCCATCCGCACCACGAGGGCCTGCACTCGCAGGTCATGCTGGCGATGTACCGGTCGGGCCGGCAGGCCACCGCGCTGGAGGTCTACCGCAGACTGCGCATGCGGCTCATCGACGAACTCGGGGTGGAACCCTCGCCGCAGCTCCAGCGCATGCACCAGGCCATGCTGGCCGTCGATCCGTTGCTGGACGTGCTGGCCGGACCGCGCCGTACCTCGACGTTCGACCTGTTCGCGGCGTGACGGGCGGCACCGCCCGGCCCACGGCCGGCGCCATGCCGCATCCGCCGCCGCACCGTCCACCGCCCCACCGACGCATCGCACCGCCGAGCCGCCGAACCGCCATCCGGGGACGGCGGCTTCGGCGTGTCCCGTACCGGGCTCAGGCGGCAGCCTGCAACCGGGTCACCGTCTCCCACAGGACCGCCGGCGTGGCGAAGGTGTCCAGGGAGAGGGCCTCGTCCACGAAGCGGATGTCGTAGGCGCTCTCCAGCGAGCCCAGCAGCTCCACCGCGCCCAGCGAGTCCAGACCCGAGACCCTCAGGTCCGTGTCGGGCTCCAGCGGTTCGTCCGCGTCGAGGAACGGCAGGTAGTCGCGCAGGAGTTCCTCGAACTTGTTGTCCCAAGCCATTGCTGACCTCACCCTTTGTGTGTCGTCGGTTCGTCGATGGAAAGCCGTGGTCGTACGTCGCACCGCGTACGGCGTCCGGGTTCTGAGCCAATACGGTCGTGTCGGCAGGGGGAACCCGTCAGTCACCCCTAACCAGTTGCCCGGCCGTGGTGGGCGGGCCGTCGGGGGACAGGTCGAACGGCAGATCGCCGCGTCCGCTGATCTGGAGCTTGCGGTACACCTTCGTCAGGTGCTGCTCGACCGTGCTGACGGTGAGGTAGAGCTTCGCGGAGATCTCCCGGTTGGTCAGGCCCTGTGCCGCGAGCGTCGCCACCCGCTGCTCGGAACTGCTCAGCCTGCTCTCCAGACGTTCCGGCCCCGGTCGCTCGGCATGGTCCGGCGCGGGCTCGCTGAGCGGCGCGTCGGGCAGGATCTCCTTGCACAGCGCGGTCGCGCCGCACTCCTTCGCCAGGTTCCACGCCGCCCTGATCGTCGCCGTCCCCTTCGCCGGCGCGCCCGCCTCCGACTGCCGGGCCCGGCCGAGGTCGGCCATCGCGCGGGCGGTGGCCAGCCGGTCCCCCGACCGGTGCAGTTCGTTCACCGCCTGCTCCAGCAGCGAGACGCGCTGCCGTGCCGAACCGTTGGTCAGCGCCCGCTGGTGCAGCGAGACCCCCCGGACCCACGGCCGGCGGGCGTCCGGCAGCGCCAGCTGCTGCAGCACCAGCCGCTCGGCCTGCTGGGACTTGCCCAGACGCAGCAGTGCCTGGGCGGCGTCGGTGCGCCACGGCAGGCACGCGGGCCGGTCGATGCCCTGGGCCTGCATGATCCGGCCGATGGTGAGGAAGTCGGTGAGCGCGGCCTGCGGCTGGTTGCCCGTCAGGTGGTGCAGGCCGCGGGCGTGCAGGAAGGCGAGCCCGTCCAGGCTGTCCAGCAGGGCCGCCGGCACCGGACGGTCACACAGCCGGGACGCCTCGGTGTAGTGGCCCATGGCACTGTGGGCGCGGATCAGCACCGCCGTCGCCGCGTACGGCAGGGCGCCGCCGCTGCGCTCCGGCAGCGCCGACAAGGCCCGGCTCGCGTAGGCGCGGGCCTCGGCCAGGTCGCCGATGCGCAGCAGCGCCTGTGCGTGCAGCGTGGCGAACACCGCGGCCCAGCCGGGCGCGTCACGCCGTTCCGCGTCCTCCAGCAGGGTGCGGCTCCAGGGGACGGCCCGCTCGGGATGGTCGGACAGCAGCAGCGAACGCAGCGCCTGCACGATCGGTGTCATCGTCGCCTCCGCCGGGCCGGCGGAGCGCAGCAGGCGTTCGGCGGCGCAACCGGAGTCGATCACCACGTCCAGCGGGGAGGCGCCCGGTTCCTCGCCCTCGGGCTCGCCGTCGCCGAGCAGGCGCGCCGCGTCGGTGAGCCGCCCCTGCAGCAGCAGCAACTGGGACAGCGGCTGGGCGCCTTCGCCGTCGAGGCGGCCCTCGCGCAGCGCGGCGAGCGGGCCGGTGACCAGCCGCTCGGCGGCGGCCGGGTCGAAACGCCAGGTGACCTGGGCGAGCCGGATCGCCACACCGTCGCGCCGCAGGTCGTCGGCGCACAGCCGGTGGGCCGCCTCCAGCAGGGCGAGCGCGCCACGGCCGTCGTCCTCGGCGAGCCGGCTCTCGGCCGCGTCGCACAGCAGCTCCGTCTCCTCGCCGGTGGCCGACCGGACCGTACCGGCCAGGGCGGCGGCGGACAGCAGGTGCCCGGCCGCCTCCACCGCCGGGCGGCCCTGGCGGTGCAGCAGCAGGGCCGCCCGGCGGTGGAGGGCGGCCAGCGTGGCGGGGTCATGGGCGCCGAGGATCGCGTCGCTCACGGCGGGGTGCGCGGAGCCGGCGTCGTTCAGCAGACCCGCCCCGTGCAGGGCGGCCAGGCCCTGTCGTACGGCGGGCGGCGCGATGCCGGCCAGCTCCGCGATCCGCTCCGGCGTGGCGGACTCGCCCAGCAGCGCGGCGGCCTGGGCGACCGTCGCCGCGGTGGCGCCCGCGCGGTGCAGACAGGCGTGGACGGCCGGCACGTGCCCGAGCTGGACCGGGCGCTCGCCGGGCTGCCCCCGGTCGACACCGACCCGCAGGTCCGCTTCCTGCACGCCTGCCGC
>NZ_JBEPBF010000074.1:0-48220 GCF_040298985.1 Streptomyces sp. NPDC001093
GCGCAGGCGCCGGCGCCTGCGGATAGCCGTAACCAGGAGCGCCCTGCGGAACGCCGGGACCCTGCGGATAGCCGTAGGTGGGCACGCCCGGGGGCGGCGGAGGCGTGCTGCCCTGCGGGGCGCCCGGGGCACCGGGAGGGACAGGGGGCGCGAGCGGAGTGCCGGGCGCCGGCGGGTACGCGGGTGCGCCCGGCGCAGGTGTGCCGGGAACCGCCGGCGGCTGCGGGTAGCCGTACGGCGGCGTACCGGGCGGCGGCGGGGGCGTACTGCCCTGCGGAGCGCCCGGCGCACCAGGAGCACCGGGCGCCACGGGCACACCAGGTGCGCCCGGCGCACCGCCAGGGGCGGACGGCCCACCCGGCGCGCCCGGCGGGAAGCCCTGCGCACCCGGCGGGAAGCCCTGCGCGCCCGGCGTGTTCGAAGGATCGAGCGCCGGCGCGACCGCCGTCGGCGGCAGCTGGCTGCCCCCCGACATCAACGCCGTCTTCGCATCCGGCGCACTCACCGGCGGCCGCGGAACCTCGTCGTCGGAATCGCTCAACGGCGGCGCGAACACCGTCGCGGGCAACGGCACCGAACGGTCGTCCTCACCGGAGTCCGCGTTCGTGTCCGTACCGGCCCAGGGCGTGGCCCCCACCGGCACATCCGCGGAAGGCGCGCCCACAGGAGCGGGCGCCCCGGACGCACCCGCCGGCACCCCCGCCTGCGTCTCCGCCGGCCCAGCCCCACCGGACGAAGCCCCACCGACACCGGAACCGGAACCCACACCGGAACCCACACCGGAACCGGCACCCGAACCGGCCCCCGAAGCACCCCCGCCCCCCGGCCGCCGCTCCCCGATGCCCAGCTTGTCCGCCGCCTCCTGCAACCACTCCGGAGGAGTCAGCAGGAACGACGTCTGATTCAGATCCACCCGCGCGGCAGCCGGCGCCGGAACCGCGTCCCGCGGCTCGTCGCCACGGCCGTACTCCTCCTCGTACCGGCGGATCACCTCACCCACCGGCAACCCCGGCCACAGCGTCGCCTCCCCGCTGTCCCGGGCGATCACCAGCCGCTGCGCACCCGCGTCCGAACGCGGCCCCTCCGCCCGGTCCTCGCCCCACACGACGAAACCCAGCTCGAACTCCCGCACCCGCACCTCACGATGCTGGTACGCGGGCACGTCACCGTTGATCCACTCCTCGGCGCGCTCCTGCGCCTGCGCGTAGGTCACCATCGTCTGAAGCTCACTCCCCCACCGGACCGGAAGACACCGCACCGGAAGAACCGGAAGACACCGGGACGACACGCGCGAAACCGCCGTCGACCATCAGATCCGCCACCGTCTCCAACTCCGGCGGACTGCCCGCCAGCCGCGACAGAAAGGCGTCGAAATCATCACCGCACGGCAGCAGCAGACGCTCCACCCGCTCCGCCGGCGACCACGACGGATCCACATCACGCACATCGTCGTACGCGCAGAACCACACCGAACCGGGCCGCTCGCCCCTCACCTTCACCGCGAGCAACCCGCCCTGCACGAACACCACCGCGAGGTAATCCTTCGTCAGATGGTCGCGCAGACACTTGTTCACATACACCAGGTCATTGACGGCCGCCTCCTCACGCACCGTGAAGAACGGCTGGTCCAGCAACAGACCCAGTTCCGCGTCCAGAGCCGTGCCCACCGGCGCACACCCACCCGCAGCCTTCAGGAACGAGCGGTACGCGCCCGGAAGCCGGTAGCCCAGGTCCTCCTCGACACCCTGAACCTGCGCCTCCGACACCGCCACACCCGACTTCGGCAGCCCGAAATGCGCCGGCCGGGTCTCCTGCAACGGCCGCGTCCCCCGCTTGGCGTGGTCCACCGCCGCCGTCGCCACCCCACCGTGATGCCGCAGCAACGCCTTCACCTCGACCGGAACCAGCTCCAGCCGCCGCGTCCCCGCCACGTGATGCCACGTCCAGCCGTGCGGCGTCGCCACATCCGGCACCGTGTCCCACAACTCGTGCCGCTCCGCCGCCAACGCCGCGTTCGCCGACACATAGTCCGTCAGCCGCAACTCGTCGACACCGAAACCCTCCGGCGGCTCGGCGATCTCCACCGCCACACGCGCGTACGGAGAGAAATCCGGGTAACCACGCTCATCGACCCGTACCCCTCTCGGGTGACGTGCCGCCCGGACCGGATCCGGAAAGTGCACGACCTGCCCGGCGTAGGCCGCGTTCGGCGGCGCGGCTTGCTGCCCGAGCCGACCTGTCGTCATGGCGGTAGCCCCCTGCGGCGTTCTCTCTGGCCTTGATACGGCGCTGTCGATCGCGGATGCCGACAGCCTATGCGGTACGCGAACCCCGGTCACCGGCCCACCACACCCCGGGGGAACCACCCCTCCACATCCCCGGAAAAACCACCCACCGCATCCGTGACCAGCCGTCACCCCACCGTGACGACCTGCCCCGACCCGGGCGTGTCGCACCGCCCCAGCTTCCGCAGCCGCCACGGGATTTGGCACCCTGTGTCCTTCGGGGGATGCCGGGGAACGCCCGGGGAGGGGAAAACGATCATGAATATCTTGCGAACCGGAGGTACCGACGTGCGGGCCGGCGACCCACGCATCGGCTGGAGCGGCACCGACACACCCCCCGCCCCCACCCTCCGCCACCGCCGCGACGGCATCCTGCCCACCATCGCCGCCGCCCTCTCCGTCCGCGGCGCCACCCTCACCGGCACCGCCGCCCGCGGCGACCAGCCCCCACCCCTGCACCCCCTCGTCCAGGACTTCCTCGACACCCTCACCAGCGGCGAACGCGACCGCTTCACCGGACGCTGCGCCGAAACCATCCTCATCTCCCGCCACCTCACCACCGCCGACGCCGCACGCAGCAAACGCGCCGCCCGCAAACCCATGACCAACGGCGAAGCCCGCAAAGCCCTCAAGAACGCCAAACTCACCGCCCGCCGCATACGCGAGGACGGCGACCCTCTCCACGGCAGCTTCGCCGCCCCCTGCCGCGCCTGCTCCGCCCTCAGCGCCCACTTCGGCATCCGCGTCGTCGACCCCACGGCAACCGACGGCTGACAGCCCCCGTCAACACCAGTAGCACCAGCAAGCTCGACGAACGAAGGGCCGATGCACGCCGACCGCACGTCCACCACACGCTTCCCCGTACTCGTCGACGCCGCTCTGCGCGCCGCCGGCTGGCAACCCGGACGCTGGGACATAAAGCAGGCAGAGATCTGGGCCGACGCCCTGCGCGAACACACCTCACCCGCCGGACACCGGCACACCGTCTTCCCCGCCGCCGTCGAAGCCTGGGCCGAATTCGGCGGCCTGACCATCACCCCGGGCGGCCCCGGCCGCCAGATCGCCCCCGCCACCCTCCACCTCGACCCCCTCCACGGCCTCCACCACGCCCGCACCCTCGGCGACCTCGGCCGCGCCCTCGGCACCGAACTCTGCCCCCTCGGCCAGGAGACCGAGACCGCCGCCGTCCTCACCATCGACACCGAAGGCCGCGTCTACACCCTCGACCACACCGGCGACTGGTACGTCGGCCCCGACATCGACCACGCCCTCACCACCCTCGTCACCGGCATCGAACCCGTACGCCTCACCGCCGGCTGACCCCCGCAGAAGACACACGCGCAGCGGACACACACGCAGAGGGCACACGCGCAGAGGGCACGTCTACGCCGCCGGAATCACCGCCGACACCCGGAAACCCCCCGCATCCGTCGGCCCCGACACGAACACACCGCCCAGCGCCACAACCCGCTCACGCATCCCCACCAGGCCGTTCCCACCCGACGGCAACCCCGCCGCCGACGCCGACCCCGGCTCCGGCGGCGGCTCGTTCTCCACCTGCATCGCGATCTCCGACACCCGATGCGCGAGCCGCACATGCGTCTTCGCACCCGCCGCATGCTTGTGCACGTTCGTCAACGCCTCCTGCACCACCCGGTACGCCGTCTGCTCCACCTCCGCCGCATACGACCGCGCCTCCCCCTCCACCGACAGACGCACCACCATCCCCGCAGCCGCCGACTGCCCGACCAACTCCTCCAGCTCCGACAGACACGGCCCGTCCACCACGCCGTCCGACTCCGCCACCCGGGAAGCCGCAGCCGCAGCCGCCACCCCCACCGCCGCCAACGGCACCGCGGAGGCACGCCGCCCCGGCTCCTCCCCCGCCCGCAGCACCCCCAGCATCTCCCGCAACTCGGTCAACGCCTGCCGCCCCATGTCCCCCACCAGCGCCGCATTCCGCACGGCCTTCTCCGGATCCTTCCGGGCCACCGCCTGCAACGCCGCCGCATGCACCACCATCAGACTCACCCGATGCGCGACCACGTCATGCATCTCACGCGCGATCCGGGTCCGCTCCTCGTTCCGCGCCCACTCGGCCCGCTCCTCCGCCCGCTCGGCCAGCAACTGCAGCTCCCGCTCCAGACTGTCCGCCCGCTCCCTGAGACTCTCCATCAACCGCCGCCGCGCCCCCACATACAAACCCAGCAGCACCGGCGGAGCCGTCAGCCCCAACGCCGTCGTCACCGCCGCGAACGGCACGAACCAGTCACCCAGCGTCAGATCGCCCCGCGCCATGTCCTGCCGCACCCGCACGAACGTCACCACCGCCGTACCCACCAGCGACATCCCCGCCAGCGCCCCGATGATCCGGCGCGGCAGCTCACACGCGGCCAGCGTGTACAGGCCGACGACACCCAGCAGGAACCCCATCTGCGCGGGCGTGATCGCGATCGCTACGAGTACGACGGCAATGGGCCACTTCCGCCGCACGAGCAACACGGACCCGGCGATCACACCGAAGACGATCCCCACCGCCGGCGGGATCCCCGCGTCCCGGGCGAACGGAACCCCCTCGGCTCCGCACTCCACGGCCGACACCAGCGCGAGACTCCCGTCGAGCACCGCACTGCGCCACCTGGTCCACCACCACGGCCCCGTCCGGGCCCTGGCGTTCTCTTCCCCCGTCGTGGTCATGCCTCCAGCCTACGGGCGACGGCTGCGGCTTTTCCGGTGACTTTCACCGACCTCCACACACCACACCCCGTAACCGGACGACCTCGAAACCCACCGGTATCACTCGAACTGGTGAACCCTTCCTGTTCGATCCCGGAACACCCCATTCCGGCCGGACGGTATGCCCATGGCACATTCGATCAGCAAATACGCCGACTTCGAAGACTTACGGGAACGGGCGGTCGCCCTGCGGCGAGCCGGCTACAGCCTCCGGCAGATCCGGGACGAGCTGAAGATCTTCAACAACGACATCCTCAACCAGCTGGTGAAGGGGGAGCCGCCACCGGAGTGGACCAAGCGCCCGAACGCGAAGGACGACCTGCGGGCGAAGGCCCGGGAGCTACGGCTCCAGGGCTGGACGTACGACCAGATCGAGGCGGAACTGGGCTGCTCGAGGAGTTCGGTGTCACTGTGGGTGCGGGACCTGCCGAGGCCCGAGCGCAAGCGCACACCGGAAGAGGCGGCAGCCATCGGGCGCAAGGGCTGGGAAGAGAGGCTGCGCATCCGGGACGAAGAGCGCAGGCACACAAAGGAAAAGGCCAAGAAGACGATCGGCAACCTGTCGACGCGGGAGCTCTTCCTGGTGGGCGTGGGCCTGTATTGGGCCGAGGGCGGCAAGGACAAGCCCTACGACCGCCGCGAGAACGTCGCTTTCGTCAATAGTGACCCCGGCATGATCAAGGTCTTCCTCGCCTGGCTGCGCCTGCTCGGGGTGGAGCGCGAACGGCTCCGCTACACGGTGATGATCCACGAGAACGCAGACGTCGCGGGTGCCGAGCAGTACTGGGCAGACCTCGTCGACGCCGACGTCTCCGCTTTCAACAAGACGACCCTCAAGAAGCACAACCCCAAGACGGTCCGCAAGAACACCGGTGACAACTACCGTGGGTGCCTCGTGATCAAAGTCCTGAAAGGTGCTGACTTGTACCGTCGCATCGAAGGCTCTTGGTACGGCATAGTGGAGGCCGTGCGCGAAGCCGATCAACCAAATCGGACATAGCGCATAAATAATCCCGGATCGTCTAAGGGTAGGACAAACGGTTTTGGTCCGTTGAATGAGGGTTCGAATCCTTCTCCGGGAGCGCACAGCACACAAGACCTAGGTTCGGGCCCTGACCGGTATCACCCCCGTCAGGGCCCGCTCTCACCTCCCCCAAGAAGCACCCCGGTATCCTGCGGCTGTCACCCCACCACCCACAGCCGAAGGGCAACCCCGTGAGCGCCATTCGCCCGGCAGCCGTCGTCGTTCTCGCAGCGGGTGAGGGCACCCGTATGAAGTCGGCCACACCCAAGGTCCTGCACGAGATCTGTGGCCGTTCCCTGGTGGGCCATGTGCTGGCCGCCGCCCGTGAGTTGGACCCGGAGCACCTGGTCGTCGTCGTGGGGCACGCCCGGGAGCAGGTCGCCGCCCATCTGAGCGAGATCGACCCGGGCGTGCGCACCGCCGTGCAGGCGGAGCAGAACGGGACCGGGCACGCCGTGCGCATGGGTCTGGAGGAGTTGGGCGGGGCGGTCGCCGGGACTGTTGTGGTCGTGTGCGGGGACACGCCGCTGCTCACCGCCGAGACGCTCGGGCGGCTCGCCGGGACGCACGCCGCCGACGGCAACGCCGTGACCGTGCTGACGGCGGAGGTGCCGGACGCCACCGGGTACGGGCGGATCATCCGTGACGAGGCGACGGGTGCTGTCACCGCGATCGTGGAGCACAAGGACGCGTCCGAGGTCCAGCGGGTGATCCGGGAGATCAACTCCGGGGTGTTCGCGTTCGACGGGCAGTTGCTGGCGGACGCGCTGAAGAAGGTGCGGACGGACAACAGCCAGGGTGAGGAGTACCTCACGGACGTGCTGGGGATCCTGCGGGAGGCCGGTCACCGGGTCGGTGCGTGCGTGGCCGGCGATCACCGGGAGATCGCCGGGATCAACAACCGGGTGCAGCTGGCCGAGGCGCGCCGGATCCTGAACGACCGGCTGCTGACCGCTGCCATGCTGGACGGGGTCACCGTCGTGGACCCGGCCTCGACCTGGGTCGATGTGACCGTGTCCTTCGGGCGGGATGTCGTCGTTCATCCGAACACGCTGCTCACCGGGTCGACGCATGTCGGTGAGGGTGCGGAGGTCGGTCCGAACAGCCGGCTGAAGGACACGCGGGTGGGTGCAGGGGCGCGGGTGGACAACACCGTGTCGGACGGGGCTGTGGTCGGGGCGGAGGCGTCCGTGGGGCCGTACGCGTATCTGCGGCCGGGGACGCGGCTGGGGGCCAAGGGGAAGATCGGGACGTACGTCGAGACGAAGAACGCCTCGATCGGTGAGGGCACGAAGGTGCCGCATCTGTCGTATGTCGGTGACGCGACGATCGGTGAGTACACGAACATCGGCGCGGCGAGTGTGTTTGTGAACTACGACGGTGAGAGCAAGCACCACACGACCGTCGGGTCGCATTGCAAGACGGGTTCGGACAACATGTTTGTGGCTCCTGTCACGGTCGGGGACGGTGCTTACACCGCCGCCGGGTCTGTGATCACGAAGGATGTGCCGCCCGGTTCGCTGGCCGTGGCCCGTGGTCAGCAGCGGAATATCGAGGGTTGGGTGGCTCGGAAGCGTCCGGGGAGCGCGGCGGCGAAGGCGGCCGAGGCGGCGTCCCGGAGGGGTGAGAGCGAGGACTGACCGGAAACGGGTGCGCCGGACACGGCGTACCGTGATAAGTGCACATCCGCACACGTGCACCCGCACCCCTACCAGCTGATTCGGCCTCTCATGCCCAGGCGGGAGGTCGGGGTAGCAGTCGGCTGGCTGAGACAACCTCTGAGGAGACTGTGCTGTGACCGGGTTCAAGACGACCGGCGAGAAGAAGATGATGTTCTTCTCCGGCCGCGCCCACCCCGAGCTTGCCGAGGAGGTCGCCCACGAGTTGGGTGTCGGGGTTGTCCCGACGAAGGCCTTCGACTTCGCGAACGGTGAGATCTACGTCCGTTACCAGGAGTCGGCGCGTGGTGCGGACTGCTTTGTGATCCAGAGCCACACGACTCCGATCAACCAGTGGATCATGGAGCAGTTGATCATGATCGACGCGCTGAAGCGTGCGTCGGCTCGCTCCATCACGGTGATCGTGCCGTTCTACGGTTACGCGCGGCAGGACAAGAAGCACCGGGGTCGTGAACCTATTTCGGCGCGTCTGATCGCGGATCTGATGAAGACGGCGGGTGCCGACCGGATTCTGACCGTGGATCTGCACACGGACCAGATCCAGGGTTTCTTCGACGGGCCGGTGGATCATCTGTTCGCGCTGCCGCTGCTCGCCGACTATGTGGGCGAGAAGGTGGACCGGGACAAGCTGACGGTCGTGTCGCCGGACGCGGGCCGGGTGCGTGTGGCCGACCGGTGGTGTGACCGGCTGGGTGCGCCGCTCGCGATCGTGCACAAGCGGCGTGACAAGGATGTGGCGAACCAGGTGACCGTCCACGAGGTCGTGGGTGAGGTCAAGGGCCGGGTGTGTGTGCTGGTCGACGACATGATCGACACCGGTGGGACGATCTGTGCCGCTGCCGATGCGCTGTTCGCGCACGGTGCGGAGGATGTGATCGTCACGGCGACGCACGGTGTGCTGTCCGGGCCCGCGGCGGACCGGCTGAAGAACTCGCGGGTGAGTGAGTTCGTGTTCACGAACACGCTGCCGACGCCGGCGGAGCTGGGCCGGGATCTGGACAAGATCACGGTGCTGTCGATCGCTCCGACGATTGCGAGCGCGGTGCGTGAGGTGTTCGAGGACGGTTCGGTGACCAGCCTCTTCGACGAGCAGTGAGGTTTCTGCGACCCCGCTGCGCGAGGTAGCCGGAGATCCTTTTGGTGCGGCCTCCCGGTCCGAGTAGACTGCTGCAGTTGCTCGGCGAGGGAGGCCGTTCTCCGTTTCTGACGGGGTACGGCGGTCCGTTATCGACGCGCTCTTCGTAGCAGGCCGTTCGTGGCCGGGTGACCACGTCCGTTCCGAGTTCTACGAGGAGTGATCATCATGTCCGAGGTGAAGCTCACCGCCGAGACCCGTACCGAGTTCGGCAAGGGTGCCGCCCGTCGCCTCCGCCGTGCCAGCAAGGTTCCGGTTGTTCTCTACGGCCACGGCACCGAGCCGCTGCACCTGACCCTGCCGGGTCACGACCTGCTGCTGGCGCTGCGTACGCCGAACGTCCTGATCTCCCTGGACATCGACGGCAAGACCAGCGAGCTGGCGATCCCGAAGGCCGTGCAGCGCGACGCGATCAAGGGCTTCCTGGAGCACGTCGACCTGCTGCTGGTCAAGCGTGGCGAGAAGGTCACGGTCGAGATCCCGGTCCACACCGAGGGCGAGCTGGCCGCCGGTGGCAACCTGCTGGAGCACGTCCTGAACGCGCTGCCGGTCGAGGCCGAGGCGACGCACATCCCCGAGGCCGTCACCGTCTCCGTCGAGGGTCTGGAGGCCGGTGCCTCGGTCCACGCCAAGGACATCACCCTGCCGAGCGGTGTCTCGCTGGCCGTGGACGAGGACGCCGTCGTTCTCCAGGTGCTGCAGGCCCAGGTCGAGGTGACCGAGGGCGAGGCCGCCGAGGAGGGCGAGGAGGCGGCCGAGGCCTGAGCCTCGCCGTAGTCGTCAGTTGTTCAGCCGCCGCTTCCCTCGCGGGGAGCGGCGGCTGGCGCGTATCAAGGAGACATGGACGTGACCACTCCCGCCAGCACTGATCCCTGGCTGATCGTCGGGCTCGGGAATCCCGGGCCGGACTACGCCATGAACCGGCACAACGTCGGTTTCATGGTGGCGGACCTTCTCGCGCAGCGGATCGGGGGGAAGTTCAAGCGGGCGGGCAAGGCGCAGGCGCAGGTGCTGGAGGGCCGGATCGGTCCGGCGGGGCCGGCGAACCGGCGGGTGATCCTGGCGAAGCCGATGTCGTACATGAACCTGTCCGGTGGTCCGGTGAACGCGCTGAAGGACTTCTACAAGGTGCCGGTGGCGAACATCGTGGCCGTGCATGACGAGCTGGACATCGACTACGGCACGCTGCGGCTGAAGCTGGGCGGTGGGGACAACGGGCACAACGGTCTGAAGTCGATGACGAAGGCGATGGGTTCGGACTATCACCGGGTGCGGTTCGGGATCGGGCGGCCTCCGGGTCGTATGCAGGTGGCGGACTTCGTGCTGAAGGACTTCTCGTCGTCGGAGCGCAAGGAGCTGGACTACTTCGTGGACCGTGCGGCGGACGCGGTGGAGTGTCTGGTGATCGAGGGGCTGGAGCGGGCGCAGAGCGCGTACAACTCCTGACATGTGCTTGTACGGCGGACAGCGAGGTTGACCTCCCGTACGGGTATGGCCAATGATCCCGGCCATGTCTGCCACAGCCAGCACTGCTCGCCAGGCCTCCGTGACCGCGTTGCGGTGGGGGCGGGTCGGGGCGATGGGTGCGGTCGCCGCGTTGATTCTGTTCGCCGGGGTGTGGGGTTCCTGGGGGACCGCGCAGCAGGTGATGCTGTCCAAGGGGCGGGAGCAGGGCACGGTGCGGGTGACGTCGTGTTCGGGTGACACCTGCAGTGGTCCGTTCTCGCCGACGTCGACGGGGGCGCAGGCACGCGCGCGTGTGGAGATCGCGCAGCCGGTGGCGGTGCGCAGGGGGCGGACGTACGACGTCGTGCTGAAGCCGGGTACGGCGGACGCGGTGCGGTCGGGTCCGGCGGGGATCCTGTACGCCTGGGTGCCGTTGGGCGGGGCGTTGCTGCTGGCCTCGGTGGTGGTGGCGGGCGGGATGCGGCTGACGCGGGCGGCGTGGGTGCTGGCGGGGTGCGGGACGGCCTTGCTGACGGGCGCTTTCCTGGCGGTGTCCGCCGGTTCGTGAGTCCGCGCGCCGGTCGTGGCGCGCGGGTGGAGCGGCGTGCGCCGCGGGCGCGGGCGCGGGCGCGGGCGCGGGAAACAGCGCTGCCGGGCGTTCCGGCGGGTGCGCTGTCGGGTGTCGCGGCCGTGCTGGTCGGCGTGCCGGGCGGCTACCTGGTGGTGCGGCGCCAGAGGGCGCGCCCCTGACCTGAGCCGCGTACAAGGGTGCCCCCGGGGTCGTACGGCCTCGGGGGCACCCTGGTGTGTGGTGGCGGTCAGCCGGTGTTGCGCAGGCCGGCTGCCACACCGTTGACGGTGAGGAGCAGGGCGCGGGAGAGCAGCGGGTCGGGGGTGAGGCCGGCCGCGGCGGCGTCGCGCTGGCGCTTGAGCAGGGTGACCTGGAGGTAGGAGATGGGGTCCAGGTAGGCGTCGCGGATGGCGAAGGTCTGCTTCAGGACGGGCTGGGCGTCCAGGAGTTCGCTCTCGCCGGTGACCCGCAGGACCTCGCGAACGGTCAGCTCGTGTTCGGCCTTGATGGTGTCGAAGACGTGCTTGAGCTCGTCGGGGACGAGGGTGTCTACGTAGTGCTGAGCGATGCGCAGGTCGGTCTTCGCGAGGGTCATCTCGACGTTGGAGATGAAGTTGCGGAAGAAGTGCCACTGCTGGTGCATCTCGTCGAGGACAGTGTCCAGGCCGGCCTCGCGCAGGGCCTTGAGGCCGGAGCCGACGCCGAACCAGCCGGGGACGATCTGCCGGGACTGGGTCCAGCCGAAGACCCACGGGATGGCGCGCAGGCCGTCGAGCGAGACGCCAGAGCCGGGGCGGCGGGAGGGCCGGGAGCCCAGGTGCAGGTCGGCGAGCTGGTCCACCGGCGTCGACGCGAGGAAGTACGTCGGCAGGTCCGGGTCCTCGACGAGGGCGCGGTAGGCCGCGTGCGCCGCGTCCGACACCACGTCCATGGCGGCGTCCCAGCGGGCGAGGGCCTCGTCGGACTGGCGGGGGGCGGTGTGCAGGGCGGAGGCCTGGAGGGTGGCGGCGACGGTGAGTTCCAGGTTCTCCCGGGCCAGGGAGGGGATGAGGTACTTGTCGGAGATGACCTCGCCCTGCTCGGTGACCTTGATCTCGCCCTCCAGGGTGCCCCAGGGCTGGGCGAGGATGGCGTCGTGGGAGGGGCCGCCGCCGCGGCCGACGGTTCCGCCGCGGCCGTGGAAGAGCCGGAGGCGTACGCCGTACCGGTGGGCGACGTCTCGCAGGCGCCGCTGGGCGCGGTGGATCTCCCACTGGCTGGTGGTGATGCCGCCGAACTTGGAGGAGTCGGAGTAGCCGAGCATGACCTCCTGGACGTCGCCGCGCAGCGCGACCAGGCGCCGGTAGGACGGGTCGGAGAGCATGTCCTCGAGGATGGTGTCGGCGGCCTTGAGTTCGTCGGTGGTCTCCAGGAGGGGGACGATGCCGATCTTCGCCCAGCCGGCGTGGAGGTCGATCAGGCCGGCCTCCCGGGCGAGGACGGCGGCGGCGAAGACGTCGTCGGCGCCCTGGCACATGGAGATGATGTAGGACTCGATGACCTCGGGGCCGAAGACCTCGAGGGCCTTCTTGACGGTCCCGAAGACGCCGAGGGTCTTCTGCCCGGCCGCGTCGACGGGTGCCGGGGTGGGGGCGAGCGGCCTGCGCGAGCGCAGCTCCTTGGCGAGGAGCTTGGCGCGGTACTCGCGGGGCATGTCGGCGTAGCGCCAGGACTCCTCGCCGAGGCGGTCGAAGAGCTGGCCGAGGGCGTGGTGGTGGGCGTCGGCGTGTTCGCGGACGTCCATGGTGGCGAGCTGGAGGCCGAAGGCGGCCAGGGTGCGGATGGTGCGGGCCAGGCGGCCGTCGGCGAGGAGGCCGCCGCGGTGCTCGCGCAGCGAGACCTGGATGAGGCGGAGGTCGGTGAGCAGCTCGCTGGTGCCGAGGTAGTCGCGGCCCGCCTCGTGCGGGGTGCCCTTGGCGAGGCGCTGCTTGGTGTTCTGCAGCTTCTGCCGGATGCAGGTGGCCTTGAGCCGGTAGGGCTCCTCGGCGTTGAGGCGCTTGTAGCGGGGGCTGATCTCGGGGAGGAGTTCGAGGTCTGTGTTCAGGGACTGGAGGAGCTCTTCGGTGGCGCCGGTGTAGCGGATGGAGTTGGAGAGCAGTCCGCGCAGCTCGTCGATCATCTCCAGGGCGTCGTTGATGCCGTGCTCGTGCTGGAGGATGAGGACGTCCCAGGTGACCTGGGGGGTGACGTTGGGGTTGCCGTCGCGGTCGCCGCCGATCCAGGTGCCGAAGGTGAGCGGGCGGGTGTCGTCGGGGAGCCTGACGCCGACCCGCTCGAGTTCCGCGGTGAGGTCCTCCAGGACGTCGCCGACGGCGTTCGCGTGCAGCTCGTCGAGGTAGTAGATGGCGTTGCGGGCCTCGTCGGCGGGCTCGGGGCGTACGACGCGCAGCTCGTCGGTCTGCCACACCAGGTCGATGTTCTCGGCGAGGCGGACGTCGTGCCGGCGGCGGTCGGAGCCCTGGACGGGGGCCTCCAGGAGCGCGGCGATGCGCCGGAGCTTGTTCAGCACCGAGCGGCGCGCGGCCTCGGTGGGGTGTGCGGTGAACACCGGGCGAACGTTGAGGTGCCGGACGGTCTGCTTGAGGTGTTCGGGGTCGGCGTCCTTGAGCCGGTCGGCGGTGCGGGCGAGGAGGCCGCCCTCGGCGGCGCGCCGGGCGCGCAGTTCGCGGCCGCGGTGCACCTGCTCGGTGACGTTGGCGAGGTGGAAGTAGGTGGAGAAGGCGCGCACCAGCTTGGCGGCGGTCTCCAGTTCGGTGCCGCGCAGCAGCTCGGCGGCGGCCTCGCCGTCCTCGCGGGTGAGGCGGCGGACCTTCTCGACCAGGTCGAGGAGCTCGGGGCCTTCCTGCCGTACGAGGGTCTCGCCCAGGAGGTCACCCAGCCGGCGGATGTCGGCGCGCAGCTCGCTGCTGGTCGTGGTGGTCTGGTCGTCGGCACTGCTCACAGGTGCGGCTCCTTGCAGTGTGGAAGCTCGTCTGGAGGGAACCCGGGCGGCTGCCGCGCGGCGGGCGCCGCATACGGGCCTCAGCGTCCGGGAAGGAAACTTCAGCGGACCGCGCTGTCCGACCGAGTTCAAGGATAGGTGTCGATGGGGACGCGCAGGCTCTGGGGCTCTTGCCGCCGCTCGACACGCTGCCATACTTACGACGCCGTAGGTTACGGAACCGTAGGGAAGTACCGTCGCCTTCCGTCCGGTCCCGGCGGCCCGGCACCTGCCTCGACCCTCGACCCCACAGGGGACGCGCATGACCTCAAGTTCCGATGTGATCGAAGAAGCCCTTACGGCCGACGACAATCCGATCCCGTCCGCCACGCTGGGTGGCGAGCAGAAGCGTTCGATCGAGCAGATCACGCTGCTTTTGTTCATCACCGTGCCGTTCCTGGCGCTCGTGGCGGCGGTGCCGCTGGCCTGGGGCTGGGGGGTGAGCTGGCTCGATCTGAGCCTGCTGGTGTTCTTCTACTTCCTGGGGTGCCACGGCATCACGATCGGTTTCCACCGGTACTTCACCCATGGTTCGTTCAAGGCCAAGCGGCCCCTGAGGATTGCGCTGGCGATCATGGGTTCGCTGGCGGTCGAGGGGCCCCTGGTGCGCTGGGTGGCCGATCACCGCAAGCACCACAAGTTCTCCGACGCGGAGGGCGACCCGCACTCTCCGTGGCGGTTCGGCGAGACGGTTCCGGCGCTGATGAAGGGCCTGTGGTGGGCTCACATCGGCTGGATGTTCGACGAGGAGCAGACTCCGCAGGACAAGTACGCGCCGGATCTGATCAAGGACCCGGCGATCCGGGCGATCTCCCGTCAGTTCGTGTACTGGACGGCCCTCTCCCTCGCCCTGCCGCCGCTGGTCGGCGGTCTGGTGACGATGTCCTGGTGGGGCGCGTGCACGGCGTTCTTCTGGGGTTCACTCGTCCGAGTGGCGTTGCTGCACCATGTGACGTGGTCGATCAACTCGATCTGTCACGCGGTGGGCAAGCGGCCGTTCAAGTCGCGGGACCGTTCGGGCAACGTGTGGTGGCTGGCGGTGCTGTCGTGCGGTGAGTCCTGGCACAACCTGCACCACGCCGACCCGACCTCGGCGCGGCACGGTGTGCTGCGCGGCCAGATCGACTCCTCGGCGCGGTTCATCCGCATCTTCGAGCTGCTCGGCTGGGCGCATGACGTGCGCTGGCCGTCACGCTCACGTATCGATTCGCGCCGGAACACCGGGGAAGACGGCTCCGAGCACCGGAGGGAGACCGCGAAGGCGGCATGATTGACGCCGTGGCGACCGACTCCAGCAGCACCTCCAGCAACGACAAACCGCGGCGGACCCGCCGGACCCGTATGACCGGTGCCGAGCGCCGCCAGCAGCTGCTGGAGATCGGTCGCACCCTCTTCGCCGCCAAGGGTTTCGAGGGCACCTCGGTGGAGGAGATCGCGGCGAAGGCCGGGGTGTCCAAGCCGGTGGTGTACGAGCACTTCGGCGGCAAGGAGGGCCTGTACGCGGTGGTGGTGGACCGCGAGATGCGGCGGCTGCTGGACATGGTGACCAGCAGTCTGACGGCCGGCCACCCGCGTGAACTGTGCGAGCAGGCGGCGTTCGCACTCCTGGACTACATCGAGGAGTACACGGACGGCTTCCGCATCCTGGTCCGTGACTCGCCCATCCCCCAGTCCACGGGCTCCTTCGCCTCCCTCATCTCGGACATCGCCACCCAGGTGGAGGACATCCTGGGCCGCGAGTTCAAGTCCCGCGGTTTCGACCCGAAACTGGCCCCGCTGTACGCGCAGGCGCTGGTCGGCATGGTCGCGCTGACCGGTCAGTGGTGGCTGGACGTGCGCCGCCCGAAGAAGGCGGAGGTCGCGGCACATCTGGTGAACCTGGCGTGGCACGGCCTGGACGGGCTGGAGCAGAAGCCGCGGCTGATAGGGCACCGCAAGGCGTAGCGCCGGGGGCGGGGTCGTACGATCGCCCGGTGGCCAGACGACTCAGGGTCCGCACAAGGCGGCAGAAGGCGTGGGGAACGGTCATGTGCGGCGTGCTCGCCGCCGGCCTCCTCGGTGGAGGCGTCTACCTGGGTCTTTCGGCCGTGGGTCACCTGGGTCTGATCGGGCGTTCGCAGACGATGCGGGTCGCGTTCTGCGACACGACCTCGCCCGCCACGACCTCGCGCGGCGGGTACACCTCGTCCGCCGACCTGTACTGCGTGGGCTACGTCGACGGGGGCCGGAGGATCAGGGCGACCGGCTTCTCCTCGTATCCCCGCATCGATCTGCCCGTGGAGATATCCAGGGAGCCGTGGGGGTCCTGGGTTCCGGTGGACCAGGGCATCTCCCACAAGCTGTCCCGCGTACTCTCCCCACTGGCGCTCCTCGCGATCTCGGTCGTGTTCGCCAGGTGGACGGTGATCAGTTACCGCGACTGGAGGAACTCCAGCCGGTTGCCCGCCGGGTCCTCCGAGTAGAAGCGGAGGTGGCCGGGGAGGTTGTCGTCCCAGGTGACCGGTGCGCCCTTCGCGGCCAGCCGGGCCGCGTACGCCTCGATCTCCGTCACCCTGAGCCCCGGGTGGGCCTTCTTCGCCGGGCGGCAGTGGCATGTTCCGCCTCCGGCGGGGGCCTCCTCGATCCCGAGATGGATCTGCACGGCACCCGCCTGGAACCAGCAGCCGCCCCGCGCCGCCAGCACGGGGGGCTTGGGGATCTCCGTCATCCCGAGGACGTCGGTGTAGTACGCGCGCAGCGCGTCCTCCGAGCCGGGCGGGGCCGCCAGCTGCACATGATCGATCGCGGCGAGCATGCTCAGGCCTCCTTCACGGCGACGGCGAACAGGCGGCGGAAGGGCAGGACCGTGCCGTACGGCGCGCTGGGGTAGGCCTGCCGGAGCAGCTCCCGGTACTCGGAGAGGAAGGCGCCCCGGGCCTCGGGGTCGTCGGCGAGGGCGGTCAGCGCGGGCCGCAGCCCGGTGCCCTTCACCCAGTCCAGAACGGGATCCTCACCCTGCAGGACGTGGAAGTACGTCGTCTGCCACACGTCGGCCGCACAGCCGAGGCGGGCGAGGCGGTCCAGATAGGCGCCGGGCGTGTGCACGGAGTCGGTGCGGCGCAGGACGTCGGCGAGGCGGGACTTCCAGCGGGGGGTGGCGGCGAGTTCGCGCATCAGGGCGTGCAGCGGGGCGTCGATGTTGTCGGGCACCTGGAAGGCGAAGGTGCCACCGGGCCGGAGGCCGCCGATCCAGTCGGCGAAGCGGCCGGCGTGCCCCGGCACCCACTGGAGGGTCGCGTTGGAGACGATCAGGTCGTACGGCTCCTCGGGCGCCCAGGTACGCGCGTCGGCGTGGGCGAAGTCCAGCCGGCCGCCCCCGGCGGTGGGGCCCTCGTGCTCGGTGTGGGCCTTGTCGAGCATCTCGGGCGAGTTGTCGTAGCCGGTGACGTGGGCGGTGGGCCAGCGTTCGGTGAGCAGCACGGTGACGTTGCCCGGGCCGCAGCCGAGGTCGGCGATGCGGGGCTGCCCAGCGGGCGGTTCCGCGGGCAGGGCGGGGACGCGGGCGAGGAGGTCGGCGAAGGGGCGGGCGCGGTGACCGGCGTGCCGCAGGTACTGGCCGGGGTCCCAGGTGGGGTTCGTCATGTCTCCCACTTTCCCGCCCCACTTATCTCGATGTCAAGAGACTCGAAATCAAGAGACTTCATGTCGACACAACCACTACACTGATCTCATGGAGGACGAGGTCGATCGGCTGGTCGCAGCGTGGCGCCGGGAACGTCCGGACCTCGACGTGGAGCCGCTGGAAGTGCTCAGCCGGGTGAGCCGACTCGCCCGGCATCTGGACCGTGCGCGCCGGCTCGCCTTCGCCGAGCACCAGCTGGAGCCGTGGGAGTTCGATGTGCTGACCGCGCTCAGACGCGCGGGCACGCCGTACCAGCTCTCCCCCGGTCAGCTGCTGACGCAGACCCTGGTCACCTCGGGCACCATGACCAACCGGATCGACCGGCTGGCCAAGAAGGGCCTGGTGGAGCGGCTGCCCGACCCGAGCGACCGGCGGGGCGTGCTGGTCCGGCTGACCGACACCGGCCGGGACCGCGCCGACCAGGCACTGGCCGGGCTGCTGGAGCAGGAGCGGGCGATCCTCGCCGAGCTGTCCCCCGCCCAGCGTACGGAACTGGCCGGTCTGCTACGCCAGTTGACCGCCCCGTTCGACAACATCCCCGGCTAGGTCGGCCGGCCCGACCCCCGCCCGGCGGGCGAGGGCGACGGCGGCCAGCGTCGAGTGGACGCCCAGCTTGCCGAGGACGTTCTGCATATGGGTGCGCACCGTGTGCGGGGAGAGGAACAGCCGCTCGGCGACGGCCTTGCGGCCGAGGCCCGCGACCATGCAGCGCAGCACCTCCCGCTCGCGCGGGGTGAGGGACTCCACCAGCCGCTCGCTCTCGGTGCGGTGCCGGCGGGCCGCCGTCAGCTCCCTGAGCACGCCGGTGAGCAGGGCGGGCGGCAGATGGGTCTCGTCGCGCAGCACGCCCCGGATCACCGTCAGCAGCCGGGACAGCGAGCAGTCCTTGGCGACCCAGCCCGAGGCACCGGCCTGCAGGGCGAGCGCCGCCCGCCGGGGATCGTCCTTCTCGGCGAGCACGACGATCCGTACGGCCGCCTGGGCGGCCCTGACCCCGGCGACGAGCGAGATCCCGTCGACCAGCCCCTCCTCGTTGCCGTCCTGCACCGGCACGGGCAGAGCCGGACGGGTGCCGGGCACCTGGCCGCCCAGGTCGGCGTCGACCAGCAGCACGTCGAAGCGGCGGCCCTCACCGGCCGCCCGCTCCAGGCAGCGCAGCGCGGCGGGGCCGCTGCCGGCCGCGGAGACGTCGACGTCCGGCTCGGCGGCCAGGGCGGCGGCGAGCGACTCGGCGAAGATGCGGTGGTCGTCGACGACCAGGACTCGGATACGAACCACGAAACTCCTCCCGGACCGGGCCTGGCCCTCCGGAGAACGACGACCCGCGCGGGTACGGGCACCCACGGAAAGGACACGCGCCGCGCGGCCGCCGCCGTCGCGGAAACTGTTACCCCCACCGCGGGCGCCGTACCCGGCTGTCTCGCCCCCTGAACAGCACCGGCCCCCACCGGTGCTGTTCCACAGAGTACGGATGGGAGCACGCAGCGGAAGGAGATTTGCAGAACTGGCCGCCCAGCGCGTTTATCGTGTGCCGCATGTTTCGTATTGAGGCGGAAGTCGACAAAGGCCGACGTGATCTGCTCCGCTCGCGGCTACGGGACACCAACACGGCGGCGTCCCCGGTCCTGGCCGCCCTGCGCGGCACGCCCGGCGAACGCGAAGTCCCCCTGCACGTCTGGGCGCTGGACTCCTCCGGCGGTCTGGTCGGCCACACCTGGACCATGTGGCTGCACGTCACCTACCTGTGGGTCGACGCCGCCCACCGCGGCACGGGCCTCGGCTCACGCCTGCTCGCGGAGGCGGAGCACATCGCCGCCACCGGCCGCGGCTGCACCGCCGCCCGCCTGGAGACCTGGGACTTCCAGGCCCCCGGCTTCTACCGGAAGCAGGGCTACGAGGTGGTGGGGGTGATCCCGGACTATCCGCCGGGGGTCACGGAGTACACCCTGACGAAGCGGCTGGCCCGACCGGCGCTCACTCCGACACCGACGGGGGCGGCGGCGGAGGAGGCGGGGACAGCCGGGGCTCCGTCGACCGCCGAGGACGGGGGGCCGGCCGCCGGAGCGTGAGCGGCGGCGCCGGGGCCGGCGGCTCACCTCCCACCAGTACCGGGGTCGTCATCGCGCCGGAAGAGCGGCACGAGGCTTCTGCGGCCCTGCTGCACGGCCGCGCCTCCCGTGACAGCCCGTGAGCCCCGCACCCTTGTACGGGGCCGACGGGATCACCGACCGGCTCGGACCACCTGCCGCGCCCCCGCCGAAGGCACCGCCTCGAACACCCGCGGGGCCTTGAAGCCCGCTGCCGCGAAGGCCTCCTCGACGGCCTTCGTGAGGGTGTCGACGTCCGTCGCCTCTGTCAGGACGATCGCCGAGCCGCCGAAGCCGCCGCCGGTCATGCGGGCGCCCAGGGCGCCGTTCGCCAGGGCCGTGTCGACGACCAGGTCCAGCTCCGGGCAGGAGATGCGGAAGTCGTCGCGCAGGGAGGCGTGCCCCTCGGTGAGGACCGGGCCGATCGCGCGGGTCTCACCGGCGCGCAACAGCCCGACCACCCGCTCCACGCGGTGGTTCTCCGTCACGATGTGCCGGACCAGACGGCGTACCTCCTCCTCGTCGCCCAGCCGGGCCAGCGCCGAGTCCAGTCCGGCGTACGGCACGTCCCGCAGGGCGTCCACGCCGAGCAGGGCCGCGCCCTTCTCGCAGCCGGCCCGCCGCTTGCCGTACTCGCCGCCGCTGTGCGCGTGCTTGACCTGCGTGTCGACCACCAGCAGGCGCAGGCCCTCGGCCGCGAGGTCGAAGGGGATCTGCTGCTGGGACAGGTCTCGGGTGTCCAGGAAGAGCGCGTGGCCCTGCTCGCAGCAGGCCGACGCCGTCTGGTCCATGATCCCGGTGGGCGCGCCGACGTAGACGTTCTCGGCGCGCTGGCACAGCCGGGCCAGCTTCCAGCGCGGCAGGTCCAGTCCGTACAGGTCGTTCAGCGCCAGGGCGATCACGACCTCCAGCGCGGCGGACGAGGACAGGCCCGCGCCGGTCGGCACCGTGGAGGACAGGTGCACGTCCGCGCCCGTCACCCCGTGTCCCGCCTCGCGCAGCGCCCAGACCACGCCCGCCGGGTACGCCGTCCAGGCGTCGTCGCTCTGCGGGGCGAGGGCGTCCAGCCGCAGTTCCCTGACGCCGCCCTCGATGTCCGCCGAGTGCAGGCGCAGGACGCCGTCGGTGCGGCGGGACACGGCCGCGACCGCCCGGTGCGGCAGCGCGAACGGCATCACGAAGCCGTCGTTGTAGTCGGTGTGCTCGCCGATCAGGTTGACGCGGCCGGGTGCCGCCCAGACGCCCTCCGGCGCGGCCCCGTACAGCTCGGCGAAGCGCTCCGCGACCTGCTGTGCCCCCACTAGTGCTCCTTCGTGATGCTCTGCGTGAACTCCCACGCGTCCGCGACGATGCCCGCGAGATCCGCGCGGGAGGGGTTCCAGCCCAGCTTCTCGCGGGCCGTGTCCGCCGAGGCGACCAGGACGGCCGGGTCGCCGCCGCGGCGCGGGGCCACGATCTCGGGGATCGGGTGGCCGGTGACCTGCCGGACGGTCTCGATGACCTGGCGGACGGAGAAGCCCGCGCCGTTGCCGAGGTTGCAGATCAGGTGCTCGCCCGGGGTGGCGGCCGTCAGGGCGAGCAGATGGGCCTCGGCGAGGTCCGCGACGTGGATGTAGTCGCGGACGCAGGTGCCGTCGGGGGTCGGGTAGTCGTCGCCGTAGACCGAGATCGCCTCTCGGCGGCCCTGGGCGACCTGGAGGACCAGCGGGATGAGGTGCGACTCGGGGTCGTGGCGCTCGCCGACCATGACACCGGAAGACGTGCCGTAGGCGCCGGCCACGTTGAAGTAGCGCAGGGAGACCGCGGCCAGGCCGTGGGCGTTCGCCTCGCCGGTGATCATGTGGTCGACGGCCAGCTTGGAGGCGCCGTAGGGGTTGGTCGGCCTCGTCGGCGCGCTCTCCACGATGGGGACCTGCTCCGGCTCGCCGTACGTGGCCGCCGTCGAGGAGAAGACGAGCGTGCGGACGCCCGCCTCGCGCATCGCGCCGAGCAGCGCCATGGAGCCGGCGACGTTGTTGTCCCAGTACTTCTCCGGCTTCACCACCGACTCGCCGACCTGCGAGGACGCGGCGAAGTGCAGCACGCCGTCGTAGGAGGGGTCGAGCCACTTGGCGGCGTCGCGGATGTCGCCCTCGACGAAGGCCGCCCCGGCGGGCACCCCCGCGCGGAAGCCGGTGGAGAGGTTGTCGAGGACGGTGACCTCGTGGCCGGCCTCCAGCAGATGCTGGGCCACGACACTGCCGACGTAACCCGCGCCACCCGTCACCAGGTACTTCATGAACTCGCTACCTCTCGCAGTCGCTCGGCCGCGCGCTCCGGCGGCACGTCGTTGATGAACACGCTCATGCCGGACTCGGAACCCGCGAGAAACTTCAGCTTGCCGGAAGTGCGGCGGATGGTGAAAAGCTCGAGGTGGAGCGCGAAGTCGTCCCGCAAGACACCGTCGAACTCCTCCAGCGCACCGAACGGGGCCTGGTGCCAGGCCGCGATGTACGGCGTGGGAGGGTCACCCGCAGCGTTTTCCCCTCCGTCCCCCCCATCGAAGATCCGGTCGAAGCGCCTCAAGAGTTCCAGATAGACCTGGGGGAATTCTGTGCGTGCCGCCTCGTCCAGGGCGAGCAGGTCGGGGACGCGGCGCTTGGGGTACAGGTGGACCTCGTACGGCCAGTGCGCCGCGTACGGCACGAACGCCACCCAGTGTTCACCCTCAAGGACGACCCGCTCACCGGCGAGTTCGCGCTCCACGACGGCGTCGAAGAGGTTCTGGCCGCCGGTCGCCTCCTTGTGCGCGGCGAGCGAGCGGAGCATGAGCGCGGTGCGCGGGGTGGTGAAGGGGTATGCGTAGATCTGTCCGTGCGGGTGGCCCAGGGTGACCCCGATCTCGGCACCGCGGTTCTCGAAGCAGAAGACCTGCTCCACGGAGGGCAGATGCGACAGCTCCGACGTACGGTCCGTCCACGCGTCCAGCACCAGGCGCGCCTGCTCGACGGTCAGGTCGGCGAAGGAGGCGTCGTGGTCGCAGGTGAAGCAGACGACCTCGCAGCGGCCGGAGTCGCCGGCGAGGGAGGGGAACCGGTTCTCGAAGACGACGACGTCGTACGACGAGTCGGGGATCTCGCTCAGCCGGTCGCCCCGCGTGGGGCACAGGGGGCACTCGTCGGCCGGCGGATGGTAGGTGCGGCCCTGCCGGTGGGAGGCGACGGCGACACAGTCGCCGAGCAGCACGTCACGGCGGATCTCGGACGTCGTATGGGTCCGCTCCAGCGGGCGGCGGTCGACGGCGTCCCGCACGGTGTCGTCCCGGAGGTCGTAGTAGATCAGCTCACGACCGTCGGCCAGCCGTGTCGAGGTCTTCTTCAACGCCGGACTCCTCTACGTCCCGCACCCAATCACTCAACACAATCAAACATAACAGATCACAACTCGACAACATCCAGGACCATCACAATCAAACAAAGAACACCAACAGAAGTGTTCAATTTCTGAACGCGGAGGCGTAGGTTCCGCTCTGGATCAGTTCGCGCAACGAAGCGAGTACTCATGCAAACCCCCACAGACAGCCCCCTGTATCTGGCGGCGGGGCTACGGCTCCCCACCAACTGGCTGGACTACACGATCCTGGCGATCTACTTCGTCGTCGTCCTCGGCATCGGCTTCGCGGCCCGCCGCTCGGTGAAGACCAGCCTCGACTTCTTCCTCTCCGGACGCTCGCTGCCCGCCTGGATCACCGGCCTCGCCTTCATCTCGGCGAACCTGGCGGCCACCGAGATCCTGGGCATGGCCGCGAACAGCGCCCAGTACGGCGCCTACACCGTGCACTGGTACTGGATCGGCGCCATCCCCGCCATGGTCTTCCTCGGCCTGGTGATGATGCCGTTCTACTACGGCAGCAAGGTCCGCTCGGTCCCCGAGTTCCTGCTGCTGCGCTTCGACCGGGGCGCCCACCTGCTCAGTTCGATCCTGTTCGCGTTCGCCGCCATCCTGATCGCCGGCGTCAACCTCTACGCCCTCGCGATCGTCGTCGAGGCCCTGCTGGGCTGGCCCCAGTGGGTCGCGATCGTGGTCGCCGGCGCCTTCGTGCTCGCGTACATCACCCTCGGCGGCCTGTCCTCGGCGATCTACAACGAGGTCCTCCAGTTCTTCGTGATCCTGGCCGCCCTCATCCCGATCACCGTCCTCGGCCTGAAGAAGGCCGGCGGCTGGAGCGGGCTGACCCACAAGCTCACCGCGACGCACGGCGCGGACTTCACCACCGCCTGGGGCGGCACCGGCATCGGACACGTCAACCCGCTCGGCGCGAACTGGCTGACCATCGTCCTCGGCCTCGGCTTCGTGCTGTCCTTCGGCTACTGGACGACCAACTTCGCCGAGGTGCAGCGCGCCCTGTCCGCGAAGAACCTCTCCGCAGGTCAGCGGACCCCGCTGATCGCCGCCTACCCGAAGATCTTCATCGTCTTCCTGGTGATGATCCCCGGCCTGGTCGCCGCCGCGCTCGTACCGAAGATCGGCACCCCCGGCTCGGGCCTGCAGTACAACGACGCCATCCCGTACCTGATGCAGGAACTGCTGCCCAACGGCGTGCTCGGCATCGCCGTCACCGGTCTGCTCGCCGCGTTCATGGCCGGAATGGCGGCCAACGTCTCGTCCTTCAACACGGTCTTCACGAACGACATCTGGGCGAAGTACGTGGTGCGCGGCCGCGAGGACGCCTACTACGTCAGGTTCGGCCGCCTGATCACCGTGATCGGCGTCCTCGCCTCCATCGGCACGGCGTTCCTGGCGTCCTCGTTCTCGAACATCATGAGCTACCTGCAGACGCTGTTCTCCTTCTTCAACGTGCCGATGTTCGTGGTGTTCATCGTCGGCATGTTCTGGAAGCGCGCGTCCGCCAAGTCCGGCTTCTGGGGCCTGCTCGCGGGCACCGTCACCGCGATGATCAACTACTTCGTGTTCTACAAGAAGGGGATCATCTCCATCCCCTCCGACCAGGGCGCCAACTTCGTCTCCGCGATCGCCGGCTTCGTCGCCGGCGCGGTCGTGATGACCGCGGTGTCCCTGTTCACCAGCCCCAAGCCGGCCGGGGAGCTCCAGGGGCTGGTCTACGGCACCCGCTCCCCCGGCATGTCCGAACCCCCCGCACCCGGCGACGAGGCCTGGTACCGCCGGCCGGCCCTGCTGGGCTGGGGCGCGGTCGTGTTGGCCGCCGTCTGCTACGTCCCGTTCTCGTTCTGACGCGGGAGGATCGAGGAAACCATGTCCGAACACGCCGAGCACCCTGACCGTCACCACCACTACACCGAGGACGAGGTGGCGCGGGAAGTCACCGAACTGGAGGGCAAGTCCGCGACCGCGGCCCGCATCTTCGACCTGCGCCGCATCATCGGCGGCCTGTTCGTCCTCTACGGCGTCATCGTCACGATCGCCGGCATCACCGACTCCCAGTCCGCCATCGACAAGGCCCAGGGCGTCAACATCAACCTCTGGACCGGGATCGGCATGCTCCTGCTGGGCATCTTCTTCCTGGCCTGGCTGAAGCTCCGCCCGACCCCGCCGCCGCTTCCTCCGGAGGGGCTGCCGGAGGAGAAGCAGGGGGACTGAAGCGCCGCCCCCGTCCGCGGGTGCGTGGGGGGGCTGGTCGCGCGGCTCCCCGCGGAGTGACTGCCGGCCGGGGGCGGCAGCGCCGCGGGGGTGCGGGCCGTCCCCGGCTGCGGATGCGTCATGGCCGGTTGGTCGCGCCCAGCGAAGGCGCGCATCGGCACAGCCCCGCGCCCCTTCGCAGGCGCCGGCGGCGCCGGACGCCTACTCCGGACCGAAGCCCAGCGGCCCCGCCCGGTCCAGCAGCCCCGTCCGTGCCGCCAACGCCGCCGCCTCCAGGCGCGAGCCGACCCCCAGCTTCATCAGCACCCGCTGGACATGGGTACGGGCCGTGCTCGGCGCGATCCCCATCCCCGCCGCGATCAGCCGGGTGTCCTCCCCGTCGGCCACCCTGACCAGCACCTCCACCTCCCTCGGCGTCAGCATCGACAGCAACCGCTGCGCCTCGTCATCGGGCTGAGCGGCAGGATTGAGCAGCTCCCCGAACGCCCCCTGCAGCAACTGCGGCGCCACCGCGGCCTCCCCCGCCCGCGCCTTCATGATCGCCCGCTCGACGCCCTCGATCCGCTCGTCGTGCCGTACGTACCCCGACGCCCCGGCCGCGAACGCCGCCGCGATGCCGCGCGGCGAGGGCACCGGGCCGAGCACCAGCACCGCCACCTGCGGCCGCTCCCGCTTGATCTTCGCCACCGGGTCGAAGACACCCGGTTCGGCCGGCGCCGCCGTACCCAGCAGGCACACCTCCGGCGCCCGCGCGATCACCAGGTCCGCCGCGCCCGCGGCCGGCGCCGCCGCGGCGAGCACCCGGTGCCCGCGCAGCTTGAGCGCCGACGCCAGCGCCTCCGCGAGCAGGCGATGGTCGTCGACGACCATGAGCCGCACTCCCATAGAGCAACCCCCCAGTCCCCCCCATGGATGCCCCACTATGGACGCCCACCGGTCCGCAAGGACAGAGGGCCCCCCGGCACCTCGTCCTTCATGCCCCCGGAAGCTACACGCTTGTTCGACCTCGCGCTGCCCCTCCTGATGAGAAGTGCCCCGGATCGATGAAATCCGGGGCACTTCTCGGTAAGTCACCCATTCGGGCGAGACCCGCCGACCACGTCGGCGACGCGGTCAGCCCTTCGGGCCGAACGCCAGAACCAGGTACTTCTTCTCGTACGCGTCGCCCTTCTTGCTCGCGAAGACGTCCGACATGTACAGGCGGCCGTGCCCGAAGAGGATCTCCGCGTAGTCCGGCATCATGGTGCTCTCCGCCTGCCGCACGCTCTGCGTGGACGGATTCTCCAGCAGCTTGCTCTGCTTGAACGACCCGCCGTCGATGCTGACCACCTGACCGCCCTTGTCGTACGGCGGCCGCTTGTACGCGAGCAGGTTCGAGCCGTCCATGCGCAGCGGGGAGAGCGTGTAGCCGTCCCCGGCCTCGGCGCGCTGACCGGTCGGCTTTCCCGTGTTCAGGTCGAAGGAGACGATCTCGTTGGTGCGGCTGTAGTTGCCGCTGCCGTCGTGCTCCGCGGTCGGCAGGTACAGCTTGCCGCCGCCGACGGCGATCTCCTTGCAGTCCTCGATGCGGGTACCGCTGTCGCACCTGCCGCCGTAGGCCTTGCCCGGCGCGGAGATGTGGGCGAGCAGCTTGCCGGTCCTGCTGTCGATGGAGAAGTAGTCCAGGGCCTGGCTGTCGGAGCCGGCCTCGGCGGCCACCACCAGCGGGTCGGTGGAGACGACCGAGGCATAGCCGATGCCCGGGTCCATCCGGTACTCGGAGATCACCTTGCCGGTCTTCGGGTCGAGGGTCTGGATCAGCAGCCGCTCGTTGTCCAGGCCACCGCAGTGGCGCACCGCGACGAGCTTGGCGCCGCCGCCGTAGCCGGCGTCGTAGCAGTCGTCGCCCGGCTTCGGCAGCCACAGCGGCTTGCCGGAGTCGATGTCGAAGGCGGCACCGCCGTCGGTGTCACCGACCGCGACGGTGCGCTGAGCGACCGTCACGTTCTCGTAGTTGACCGGGTAGTCACCGGACTTGACCGTCTGGGTCCAGAGCTTCTTGCCCGAGTCGAGGTCGATCGCCGCGATCTGGGTGCAGCCCGCGATGGTCTTCCCCGTGTCCCACTTCGGCTGGTAGGTGATCGCGGTCTTGTCGTCCGCGGTGGCGTGCTTGCTGGCCGAACAGACCGGACCGGGCAGCTTGAGCGTCCACAGCCTGGTGCCCTTGACCGGGTCGTAGCCGGCGACCTCGGCGACGCCGGTCTTGACGTACACCTTGTCGGTCAGCCAGGAACCGACGGTCCTGACGATGTCGTTCGCGGTGGGCATCGGGGCCTGGAACAGCAACTGGCCCGAGGCGTCGGCCGGCACCTTCTCCTGGCCGCCGCCCGTGCCGCCACTGCCGTCCTTGCCGCCGGTGCCGCCACTGGAGGACGCGGTGTCGTGCTTCCTGCCGCTGTCCCCCGAACTGGCGTACCAGATACCGCCGCCGACGATCAGCGCGATGGCGACGACCGCCGCGACGACGATGAACAGCGCGGTGTTGTTCCGCCCGCCGCCGCTCTGCCCCGGCTGCGGCTGCATGGGCATGGTCGGCGGATGGCCCGGATAGCCGTAACCCGGCTGCGCGGGCTGGGCGTACGGGTTCTGCTGCGCGCCGGGGTAGCCGTAACCGCGCTGGGGCGGCTGCGGTGGCTGGGGGGCCGACGCGGGCTGCGGGTAACCGTAGCCCGGCTGCGGCTGCGGGGGCTGCGGGTAGCCGTAGCCCGGCTGCGGGGGCTGGGGGGACTGAGGGGGCTGAGGAGGCTGCTGCGGGCTCGGGGGGCCGAAACCGCCCTGCTGCGGGGGCTGGTTCGGCGGCGGAGGGGGCGGCTGGGTCATGGGACGGGTACCTCGGTGAGGCCGGAAAGGCCGGACGGCGAAAGGATTCGCTAGGGACGGGGAGATGCCGGTACGGGCGGGAAGCCGGGACGGCGGCTCAGTTGCCGAAGGCCATGATCAGCTTCTCCTTCGCCTGATCGCTGCCGGACAACCGGCCGGTGGAGATGAAGAACCGCCCGTCGGCCCAGTCCACGACGGAGTCGAAGAAGGTGCCCTCGATCTCGGCGGTGCCCTGCGGGTTCTGCAGCAGCTTGGTGGGCGTGTGGGAGGAACCGGAGGCCGGGATCGACACCACCTGGCCGCCCGCGTCGTACGACGGCTGCACATAGGCGACGAGCTTGCCGCCGTCGGCCTTCATCGGATACATCGGCTCGTCGGCCGGGGACCTGGCCCGCCACTTCGCCTTGCCGGTGACGAGGCTGACGGCGACGACCTCGTTGGCGCTGTTCGTGCTGTCCGTCGGCAGGTACAGCGTGCCGGCGTCGGCCACGACGCCCTGACAGCCCTCCAGACCCTGGTCGAGGAAGCCGCAGCGGGGGGCGAACTTCTCGTCGACCTTCACCTCGGAGCGGAACGTGCCGTCCTTGGTGAACGTGGAGATGTTCCAGGCCTTCTTGTCCGGGTTGGTCAGGTACACCACGAGCGGGTCCACGGAGTACACCTTGGTCACCTGCCAGCCCTTCTTGACCGGCTGGGACCACGTGACCCTGCCGGTGGCCGGGTCCAGTTCCTGGATCTCGTCGTGCTCGTTGGGCGCGTACGCGGCGCAGGAGGACGCCTGGATCAGTCGGCCGGCGCCACCCGCGTACCCGGACGGAGCGCACGAACCGCCGTACTCCCCCTTCTCGTACAGCTTCTTGCCGCTGTCGATGTCGTACGCCGTGCCCGCACCCACGCGGCTCACCATCAGCGTCCTGCCGCTGACGGCCAGGTGGATCTCGACCTGGATGTCGAACGCCCCGCGCTTGTCGACCGTGCCGCTCCAGCCCTTCCGGCCGGTGTCCAGGTCGATCTGCTGCAGCTGGTTGCACACGGCGTTGTCGCCCGCGCCGCTCATGTACGCCACGACGACCTTGTCGTCCGCCGACTTCTGCGGCGTGACGGCGCAGATCTTCTGCGGGAAGGAGATCGGGCTCCAGGCGGGCCTGCCGTCGCCGACGCCGTAGCCGAAGACCTGCTGGTACGCCGCCTTCACCACAGCCTTGCCGGTGACCCACATGCCGGGCGCGTCGGCGCCCGAACCGGGGGCGTCCGGTGCCGACTTGTACCAGAGCACCTTCGCCTCACCGGCCTTGCGGCCCGCGTTGAGGTTCTCCGGGTCGTCACCGCCGCCGCCCGACGCGCTCGGCGAGGCGGAGGCGGGCGGCCTGGGATCGTCGCTGTGCTGGGCGACCGGCTTCTTCTTGCCGCCGTCGTCCCCGCCCGTGACCGCGTACACCGTGCCGCCGATGACGAGCAGCGCGGCCGCCGCGGCACCGACGATCAGCGCGGTCCTCGCCCTGGACTGCCCGCCGGGCGCGGCACCGGGCACACCCGGGTACGGCGGCTGCTGCGGCTGGCCGAAACCGGGCTGGGGCGCCGCCCCGTAGGGGCCGGGCTGCTGCGGATGTCCGTAGGGGCCCGGTGTGCCGGGCGCGGTGGGGGCGCCGTACGGCCCCGGCTGCTGGGGGTATCCGTAGCCCGGCTGGGGCGGCTGCGGCGGGACGGCGGGCGGCTGGGCCGGCGGCGGGGGCGTGGGAGGTATGCCCGGGGTGCCCTGCGGGGCGCCGAAACCGCCCTGGGCCGGTGGCGGCTGCGGGGCGCCGAAACCGCCACCCTGCGGTGGCCGGTCCTGCGGCGCCCCGAATCCGCCCTGCGGCGGTTGGCTGGGCGGCTGGGTCATCAGCGGTCTTCCCCCTCGTTCACTGATTTTTCGCCACGCCCTGAGGTTCTCGACGGACCCTGGGTCGTTACTCAGACAGTTCTCAGACGGCTCTTTCTATCACCCGGTACCGACAGCCCACGGGCTCGGTTCCGCCGCTGTTCCCAAGGGACGACCAGCCCGTGATGCCGCCGTTACGCGCCTTCACGCCCCCTTCACGCAGCGCACGCGACAGCACCGCGCGCCGGGGACGGGCGCCGGCGCGGTGGGGTGTGGGGTGCTGAAGTGGGCGCGCAGGGTGGCTGGTTCACGCCGGGGGGTGGGCGTGAGCGGGGGCGAGGGCGCGGGGCTCGGGGCGCGGGTTACACAACGAGGGGCGTGCGCCGGTTGCGAGCGCCGTACCTGGCAGCGCTCACGACCGCACCAAGCGCCGCGCTCGGCAGTGCGCGCGACCGGACCGAGCGCCGTACAAGGCGGCGTGCACTACAGCTTGAGCGCCGCACTTGGCAGCGCGCGCACCCCCGCCCCGAGCGCCGTACAAGGCAGGCGCGCGCACGCTCGGGCGCGCGCCCGTGCCCCGCGCGCCCCGGCTCCCGTCTACGCGTCCTCCGCCAACTCCAGCCAGCGCAGTTCCAGTTCCTCACGCTCGCCGGCGAGGTCGCGCAACTGGGCGTCCAGGTCGGCGACCTTGGCGAAGTCGGTGGCGTTCTCGGCGATCCGGGCGTGCAGCTTGGACTCCTTCTCGGAGATCTTGTCCAACTGGCGCTCGATCTTCTGGAGTTCCTTCTTGGCGGCGCGCTGGTCGGCGGCGCTCCTCTCGGTGGTGGCCGGCTTGGGCGCCGCGGCGGCGGCCTGCGCGGCGACCGCCTCCTCCATGCGCTGCCGCCGCTCCAGGTACTCGTCGATCCCGCGCGGCAGCATCCGCAGCGTGCCGTCGCCGAGGAGGGCGAAGACCCGGTCCGTGGTGCGCTCGACGAAGAACCGGTCGTGGGAGATGACGATCATCGAGCCGGGCCAGCCGTCGAGGACGTCCTCGAGCTGGGTGAGGGTCTCGATGTCGAGGTCGTTGGTGGGCTCGTCCAGGAACAGGACGTTGGGCTCGTCCATCAACAGGCGCAGCAGCTGCAGGCGGCGGCGCTCGCCACCCGACAGGTCACCGACCGGCGTCCACTGCTTCTCCTTGTTGAAGCCGAACGTCTCGCACAGCTGCCCGGCGGTCATCTCGCGCCCCTTGCCGAGGTCGACGCGTTCGCGGACCTGCTGTACGGCCTCCAGGACCCGCCAGGCGGGGTCGAGTTCGGCGACCTCCTGGGAGAGGTAGGCGAGCTTGACGGTCCTGCCGACGGCGATACGGCCACCGGCCGGCTGCTCCTCGCCCTCGGTGCGCGCGGCGTCGGCCATGGCGCGCAGCAGCGAGGTCTTGCCGGCGCCGTTCACGCCGACGAGACCGATCCGGTCGCCGGGGCCCAGCTGCCAGGTGACGTGCTTGAGCAGCACCTTGGGTCCGGCCTGCACCGTGACGTCCTCGAGGTCGAAGACGGTCTTGCCGAGCCGCGAGGAGGCGAACTTCATCAGCTCGCTGCTGTCCCGGGGCGGCGGCACGTCCGCGATCAGCTCGTTGGCGGCCTCGACCCGGAAGCGCGGCTTGGACGTACGGGCGGGGGCCCCGCGCCGCAGCCAGGCCAGCTCCTTGCGGATCAGGTTCTGCCGCTTGACCTCTTCGGTGGCCGCGATCCGCTCGCGCTCGGCACGCGCGAAGACGTAGTCGGAGTAGCCGCCCTCGTACTCGTAGACATCACCGCGCTGCACGTCCCACATGCGCGTACACACCTGGTCCAGGAACCACCGGTCGTGGGTGACGCACACCAGCGCCGAGCGCCGGTTCTGCAGGTGCTTCGCGAGCCAGGCGATGCCCTCGACGTCGAGATGGTTGGTGGGCTCGTCCAGGACGACCAGGTCCTGTTCCTCGATGAGCAGCTTGGCGAGCGCGATACGGCGGCGCTCACCACCGGACAGCGGCCCGATGACGGTGTCCAGCCCTTTGGGGAAGCCCGGCAGGTCCAGTCCCCCGAACAGCCCGGTCAGTACGTCCCTGACCTTGGCGTTGCCGGCCCACTCGTGGTCGGCCATGTCGCCGATGACCTCGTGGCGGACGGTGGCGGCGGGGTCGAGGGAGTCGTGCTGCGTGAGCACGCCGAGGCGCAGCCCACCGGAGTGCGTGACCCGCCCGGTGTCGGCCTCCTCCAGCTTGGCGAGCATCCGGACGAGGGTGGTCTTGCCGTCGCCGTTGCGTCCGACGACCCCGATCCGGTCCCCTTCCGACACGCCGAGCGAGACGCCGTCCAGCAGGGCACGGGTGCCGTACACCTTGCTGACGTTCTCGACATTGACGAGGTTGACGGCCATTTCACTCCTGTGCGCGGGGCTGTGTCGGCATGCGGCTCCGCCGCGTGGGTCAGCCTTCTAGCGTAGGGCCTGCCGGGGTGAAGGCGGTGCGCGAGGGAGGTGTCACTCTTTGTGGTGACATGAGCGGAATACGACGCGGGTCGAGCCGACCGGACGCGCGTCGAGCCGATCGACGGTGAGCCAGTGGGCCGGCGGCCCAGTGAGCCGGTGGGCCAGTGAGCCGGTGGACCGCCGTCGGCGCCCTCCGAAGCCCGTCAGACGACCGTTGCCCCCGCCACCGGCCCCACTGCCGTCCGCACCGCCTTGCACGTCCCCGACGCCCGCAGCACCTCCGCCACCTTCTCCGCCGTCTCGGCATCATGCGCGAGGAAGGCCGTCGTAGGCCCGGAACCGGAGACCAGCGCGGCAGCCGCCCCCGCCCCGCGCCCCGACTCCAGCGTGTCCGCCAGCTCCGGGAACAGGGACAGGGCGGCGGGCTGGAGGTCGTTCGACACAGCAGCGGCCAGCGCCTCCACGTCCCCCTGCGCCAGCGCCTCCAGCAACTCCGCCGAGGCCACCGGCTCGGCAATCTCCCGGCCCTCCGCCAGCCGGTCGAACTCCCGGAAGACCGCCGGAGTCGACAAGCCCCGCTCGGCCATCGCGAACACCCAGTGGAAGGTGCCGCCGACCTCGAGGGCGGTCAGTTGCTCGCCCCGCCCGATGCCGAGAGCCGCGCCCCCGACCAGACTGAACGGCACGTCGCTGCCCAGTTCGGCGCAGATGGCGAGAAGCTCGGCCCGCGACGCCGCCGTACCCCACAGCGTGTTGCAGGCGAGCAGCGCGCCCGCGCCGTCCGCGCTGCCGCCCGCCATGCCGCCCGCGACCGGGATGTCCTTGGCGATGTGGATGTGGACGTTCGGCTCGATGCCCCGGCGCGCGGCGAGGGCGATCGCGGCGCGCGCGGCGAGGTTGGTGCGGTCCAGGGGGACCTGGTCGGCGTCCGGGCCCTCGCAGGTGACCCGGAGTTCCTCGGCCGGGGTCACCGTCACCTCGTCGTGGAGGCCGACGGCGAGGAAGACGTTGGCGAGGTCGTGGAACCCGTCGGGGCGGGCGGCGCCGACCGCCAGCTGGACGTTGACCTTGGCCGGGACGCGTACCGTGACGCTCACGTGCCGCTCTCCTCGTGCTCGGTGATACCCGCGTCCTTGTGCTCGTCGGGTTCGGCGATCCGCGCGTCCTTGTGCTCGGCGATCCGCGCGTCCTTGTGCTCGGCGATCCGCGCGTCCTTGTGCTCGGCGATCCGCGCGAACTCCTCCACCGTCAGCGACTCGCCGCGCGCCCGCGGCGAGACCCCGGCCGCGACCAGGGCGGCCTCGGCGGCAGCGGCGGACCCGGCCCAGCCGGCCAGTGCCGCCCGCAGGGTCTTGCGGCGCTGCGCGAAGGCCGCGTCGACGACGGCGAAGACCTGGGCCTTGGAGGCGGTCGTCCTGACCGGCTCGGCCCGCCGGACGAGGGAGACCAGCCCGCTGTCGACGTTCGGCGCGGGCCAGAAGACGTTGCGGCCGATGGCCCCGGCCCGCTTCACCTCGGCGTACCAGTTCGCCTTCACGGACGGCACGCCGTACACCTTCGAGCCGGGCGCGGCGGCCAGCCGGTCGGCGACCTCGGACTGCACCATGACGAGGGTGCGCTCGATGCTCGGGAAGGTGTCGAGCATGTGCAGCAGCACGGGCACGGCGACGTTGTAGGGGAGGTTCGCCACCAGCGCCGTCGGCGGGGGGCCGGGGAGTTCGGTGACGTGCATCGCGTCGGAGTGGACGAGCTCGAACCGGTCGGCGCGCGCCGGCATGCGCGCCCCGATGGTCGTGGGCAGGGCCGCGGCGAGCACGTCGTCGATCTCGACGGCGGTGACCCGGTCGGCGGCCTCCAGCAGCGCGAGCGTGAGGGAGCCGAGCCCCGGGCCGACCTCGACGACCACGTCGTCGGGGCGGACCTCGGCGGTGCGGACGATACGGCGCACCGTGTTGGCGTCGATCACGAAGTTCTGGCCGCGCTGCTTGGTGGGACGGACACCGAGCGCTGCCGCCAGCTCACGGATGTCGGCGGGACCGAGGAGGGCGTCGGGGGTGGGGCTGCTCACGGGACAAGGGTACGGGGGCCCGCCCGGCCGGATCGCCAGGCGTCCCGGTGCCGAGGCCCGGCACGGTGTCGCAGCCCCACGGGGCCCGCACCCGGCAGACGGCCCGCGGCCCGGGGACCGCCCCCGCTCAGCCGTGAACCCCGCGTCAGCCGTGCAACCGTGCCCCGCAACTCGGCCAGGGCGTGGACCCCCGGCGCGTGTACAGCTTCTTCGCGCGGAAGGTCTGTTCCTCCACCGGGGCGTCCTGGGGCCGGCCGCTGCCGCCGAGGGCGTGCCAGGTGCCGATGTCGAACTGGTAGAGCCCGCCGAACGTCCCGGAGGGGTCGACCGCGTGCGGGCGGCCGCCGGACTCGCAGGCGGCGAGGCCGTGCCAGTTCAGGTGGTCGGCGCCCTTCACGGAGGTCGGCCGCGCCTTGGTGCCCACCTTCACCACCTGCTTGCGCGGCTTGCGCACGACCTCGGACTTCTCCCGGCGCGGCTTCTCCCGGACCCCGTTGACGATGCGCAGCAGATAGGTGTCGCGGCGCAGCCCGGGCTGTCCGACCTGCGTGACGACCTCGGTGCCCTTGAAGAGGGAGGGGTCGTCGGTGCGCTCGACATCGAACGGGATCTCTTCCTCGCGGACCTCCCGGGAGCCCTTGATCCGGAGCACGGTCACCGTCTGCCCGTCGCGCGGGAAGCTGTCCAGCGGGACGGAGGTGGTGTCCTGGCCCTGCAGGCCGATCCCGGCCTCCTCGACGGCCTCGCGGACGGTGGCCGCGTTGGTGCGGATGGTCCGACTCCGGCCGTCGGCCATGATCGTGACGGCGCGCTCGGTGCGTACGTCGAGGGCGAGCCCGGCGCGTCCGATGGTCTGGGAGCCGGAGGCGGACAGGTATGCGCCCTCGGCGCGCACTCCCAGCTCGTCCAGCGCGCCTGCCACCGTGTGCGCCGTCGTCCACACTTCGCGCCGCTGGCCGTCGAGGGTGAGCCGGACGGGGCGCCCGTAGCGCACGGCGACCGCGTCACCGCTGGTGAGCGCCTTGCCGGGGGCGGGCGCGACCATGTCGTGCGCCCCCACCCGCACGCCCTCCTCGGCGAGCAGCCCGCGCACGTCGTCGGCGAAGGTGTGGAGGGTGCGCTGCTTGCCCTCGACGGTCAGCTCGACCGCCTTGTCCTTGGCGACGAACGCGGTGGTGCCGCCGGCGAGGAAGGCCACGACCAGCGCCTGCGGCAGCAGGCGGCGCACGGCGGACTCCGGGCGCTCGGCGCAGCGCGCCTTGCGCCGGCGATCGGCCCGCCCGCTCACACCGGCGGACACCCCGGCGCCGCACTCCCCTTCCTCGCCGAGCACGCCCGGCGCACCGGCGACGCCCGCCGCGCCCCCGGCGGTCTGCGTGCCCCCGGCGGCCTGCATGTCCCCGCCGGCCTGCGGGCCTCCCGCACCACCGGCATCCTGCGCGCTCCCGGCCCATGGCACGCCGCTCCCGCCCTGCCGCGGCAGCACCGGATCGGCGACGAAATGGGCCTGCGCCTCGTATGCGGGCCGGTAGGTGTCCTCGTACAGCTCATAGGGGCCGTACGGTCCGTATGGCCCGTACCCGCCGTACGACAGGGTCTCCGCCGTGTGCACGGAGGTGTCGGTGCCGTACGGCTCGTATGGCCCGTATGGCCCGTACGAGCCGTAGGGCTCGAACGTTTCGTACGGCCAGTACGGCTCGTAGGCCTCGAACGCCTCGTACTGCGACTTGCTCACGCCGACACGCTCCAGAGGGCAGAGGGGTCCGGATCGGGCCCCCAGAACCTAGCGGAGCGGTCGTCACTCTCCAAAGCGGCACGGCTACGCACTGTTGCCCGTCGAGCGCGCGCCCAGTGCCCGAACAGGCGACTCAGCAGAACAGCAGATGCAGACTCAGAACTGGAGACACATGAGTCTCAGCAGCCTCAGTAGCCGAAGGCGCGGGCGGTGTTGACGGCGAGGGCCGTCGCCAGCGCGTCCTCGTCGATGCCGCGCACGGCGGCCATCGCGCGCACCGTGACGGGGATCAGGTACGGCGCGTTGGGGCGCCCGCGGTACGGCGCCGGGGTCAGGAAGGGCGCGTCGGTCTCCACGAGGACCAGCTCCAGCGGGGCGACGGCGAGCGCGTCCCGGAGGTTCTGGGCGTTCTTGAAGGTGACGTTGCCGGCGAAGGACATGAAGTAGCCCTCACGGGCGCAGATCTCCGCCATCTCGGCGTCGCCGGAGTAGCAGTGGAAGACGGTGCGCTCGGGGGCGCCCTCCTCCTTCAGGACGCGCAGGACGTCGGCGTGCGCGTCCCGGTCGTGGATGACGAGCGCCTTGCCGTGCCGCTTGGCGATCTCGATGTGGGCGCGGAAGGACCGCTCCTGGGCCGCCTTGCCCTGGGGGCCGGTGCGGAAGTAGTCCAGGCCCGTCTCGCCGACGCCCCTCACCTGGGGCAGCCCGGCGAGCCGGTCGATCTCCGCGAGCGCCTCGTCCAGCGCCGCCTGACCGCCCGGCTCCCGGGCGCCCTGCCGCGACCAGCCGTCGGGGTCGCCGTGCACGAGGCGCGGGGCCTCGTTGGGGTGGAGGGCGACGGTGGCGTGGACACTGTCGTGGGTAGCGGCGATCTCGGCGGCCCACTGCGAGCCCTTGAGGTCGCAGCCGACCTGCACGACCGTCGTCACTCCCACCGACGCGGCCTTCGCGAGGCCGTCCGCGACCGTGCCGGACTGCATGTCGAGGTGGGTGTGCGAGTCGGCGACCGGAACCCGCAGCGGCGGCGGAAGCGGCGGTGCGGCGTTCTTGTCGCCCTTGGAGGTCTGGCCGGCGTTCGAAGGCATGCCCCGATCCTACGAAAGGGGCATGCCCGCACCGGCAGGCGATCCGCTCAGCCGGCCTTGCGATGGAACGGGTGCAGGAGATCGGACAGGTGCCAGTGGTGCGGCTCCCCGGACTCCCCGGGCTTCGCGGGCTCCCCCGTCTCCGCGGGCACCACGGGCGCCTCGACCGGGCCCGCCTGCGGCACGGCGTGGTGCCGCTCGGCGGTGCCGCGCACCGACGAGACCTGGCCCGCGCGCATGATCCGCACGACGTGGCCGTCGCAGTTGTGGCAGCTGGGCCGGCTCAGCGGCGACGGCACGACCCCGCCGTCGGCCACGTACCGCACGAACTCGTGCCCGTCGGCGTCCACGTGGTGCTCTATCTCGTACGACTGCTCCCAGCCGTGCCCGCATCGCATACAGGCGAACGAATACGACTCGTGAACGACGGCTGTGGGCGTGCCACGGAGGCCGGTCCGCCCTGCGATCTCGCTCATGCCAGCTCCTCTTGTCCGCTGGACAAAGGCCCCGCAAACGGGGCGTCTCTTCAACCAGTGGACGCCTTCACCAGCGCGAACGCACCAGGGCTGTCGAGTGTTGGAGGCGATTTGAGTCTTCCTTGCAGAAAAGCCCCCGACCGGCCCCGTTTCCCTTTGCCATCGGCGACAGCCCTTTGCCGTCCCATGGCCCACTCGCTCACCCGAGAACAGCCCTGCTCAGAGGGGTTGTCGACGCGGGCCGGGGCAGCGCCCGAGGGGCGCGGGCCCGTATCGACCTGCGGCTCCGCCGCGTGGGCGCGACCCGCCACGACGCTCCCGCACCCCGCCACGAATCCCCGGCCCGGCGGCGCTACCGGGCCCCGGCTCCCCCGTCGGAGCTCTTCGCTGCAACCACCGCATCGAAAACCACCCGCTTCGGCACCCCCGCCTCCACGGCCACCGCCGCGATCGCCTCCTTGCGCCGCTCGCCCGCCTCCTCACGCGCGCGTACCCGGCGCACGAGTTCCTGCGCGTCGAGTTCCTCCGGCCCGGCCTCCGGCGCCCCCTCGACCACCACGGTGATCTCCCCGCGGACCCCCTCCGCGGCCCATCGCGCCAGCTCGGCCAGCGGGCCGCGCCGTACCTCCTCGTACGTCTTGGTCAGCTCCCGGCACACGGCCGCCCGCCGGTCCGCGCCGAAGACCTCGGCCATGGCGGCAAGGGTGTCGTCGAGCCGGTGCGGGGCCTCGAAGTAGACCAGCGTGCGCCGCTCGGCGGCGACCTCCCGGAGCCGGGAGAGGCGCTCGCCTGCCTTGCGCGGCAGGAAGCCCTCGAAGCAGAAACGGTCGACGGGCAGCCCGGACAGCGCGAGCGCGGTCAGCACGGCGGACGGCCCCGGTACGGCGGTGACCCGGATGTCCTTCGCCACGGCGGCCGCGACCAGCCGGTAGCCCGGGTCGGAGACGGACGGCATCCCGGCGTCGGTCACGAGCAGCACGCGCGCGCCGCCGAGCAGCTCCTCGACCAGCTCCGGCGTACGGGCGGACTCGTTGCCCTCGAAGTACGACACGACGCGGCCCTTGGGCGTGACGCCGAGGGCCTGGGTGAGCCAGCGCAGCCGCCGGGTGTCCTCGGCGGCGACCACGTCGGCGCCGGCGAGCTCCTCGGCCAGCCGGGGCGGCGCGTCCGCGATGTCGCCGATGGGGGTACCTGCGAGGACAAGGGTTCCAGTCACGCTCCCCATCCTCGCAGGAACCACTGACAGCCCCGCCGACGATGACGGCGGAAGGACGACCGCATCCCGACCGGTACCCCACATGCACGGGACTCGCACAGAACGGTTCCCTACCATGGCGCGGGTGACCAGTACCGCGTCCTCCATGGACCTCCGGCAGGGCCAGGCGCCGCACGACCAGCGACCGTCGTGGCAGCAGCGGCTGCGCCGATTCGGGTACGTACCGGCAGGGAACGCGCCCTCGGGCGGCGTACGCGACCGGCTGGTGCCGCCGTACGCCGAGCCGGCCCCCCGGCTGTGGCAGGTGCTCGGCGTGCCACCGGTCCTCGCCGACCGGATCACCCGCTGGGCGGGCTGGGGCGGTCCGCTGCTGGTGACGCTGATGGCGGGCCTGACGCGGTTCTGGAACCTGGGCAGCCCGCGCGCGGTGATATTCGACGAGACGTACTACGCCAAGGACGCCTGGGCGCTCGTCCACCGCGGGTACGAGGTCAACTGGGACAAGAACGCCAACGACCTGGTGCTGCAGACGCATGGCCATCTCGCGATCCCCACGGACGCGGCGTACGTCGTGCATCCGCCGGTCGGCAAGTACGTCATCGGGCTCGGCGAGCTGATGTTCGGGTTCGACCCGTTCGGCTGGCGGTTCATGACCGCGCTGCTGGGCACGCTCTCCGTCCTGCTGCTGTGCCGGATCGGGCGCCGCCTGTTCCGCTCGACCTTCCTCGGCTGCCTCGCGGGCGCCCTGATGGCGGTGGACGGCCTGCACTTCGTGATGAGCCGGACCGCGCTGCTCGACGGCGTGCTGATGTTCTTCGTGGTGGCCGCTTTCGGCTGCCTGGTCCTCGACCGGGACCGGTCACGGGAGAGGCTGGCCGCGGCCCTGCCCGTGGACGCCGACGGCCGCGTCCGCCCGGACGAGCATGTCGCCGATACGTTCCGCTTCGGCCTGCGTCCCTGGCGCTGGGCGGCCGGGCTGATGCTGGGCCTGGCCATCGCCACCAAGTGGAACGGCCTGTACATCCTGGTGGCGTTCTGTGTGATGGCGGTGCTGTGGGACGTGGGCGCCCGCAGGACCGCCGGCGCGCAGCACCCGTACGCGGCGGCGCTGAAGTACGACACGGGCATCGCCTTCCTGGCGACGGTTCCGGTGGCGATCGCCGTCTACCTGGCCTCCTGGACCGGCTGGATCCTCTCTCCGACGGACGGCACCGGCGGCTACTTCCGCAACTGGGCGGCCACCGACGGCAGGGGCGGCAGCTGGACCTTCCTGCCGGACTGGCTGCGCAGCCTGTGGCACTACGAGCACGAGGTCTACAAGTTCCACGTCGGCCTGACCTCCCCGCACACCTACCAGTCCAACCCGTGGAGCTGGATCGTGCTGGGCCGCCCGGTGTCGTACTTCTACGAGTCCCCGAACCCCGGCGCCGACGGCTGTCCGGCGAACGCGGGCGAGAAGTGCGCCCGTGAGGTGCTGGCGATCGGCACTCCGCTGCTGTGGTGGGCTGCCTGTTTCGCGATCCTGTACGTGCTGTGGCGGTGGGCGTTCCGCCGGGACTGGCGGGCCGGTGCCGTCGCGTGCGGGATCGCGGCGGGGTATCTGCCGTGGTTCCTGTACCAGGAGCGGACGATCTTCCTCTTCTACGCGGTCGTCTTCCTGCCGTTCCTGTGCCTGGCGGTGGCGATGCTGATCGGTGCGATCGTCGGCCCACCGGGCTCCTCCGACACCCGCCGCCTGATCGGCGCGTCGGCGGCGGGCGTCCTGGTCCTGCTGATCGCCTGGAACTTCATCTACTTCTGGCCCCTGTACACGGGCACCGCGATCCCGATCGACTCCTGGCGGTCGCGGATGTGGCTGGACACCTGGGTCTAGCCGGGCGAAGCTCCGTCGAGACCGGCCGGCAGCTTGCTGGCGCGGGCCGCTGTCCCCCACGCGCGCGTGGGGGGCGTTCGTGCACGCGCGTGTGCCGGGGCGCTCGCCCGGGCTGATTGTCGCAAGCGTGCTACGGATTCGCCTCCGGGATCACCCTCCGAGGCGGGGACCTTAAGGTGAGTGCCGTCGTTGGGGAGTGTGAGGGCTACGGGGACCCCGGGGAAGACACGGAGGAACTGAGGCTGTGGGCAAGAGAAGGCACGTCGCCGAGCGACGGAGGACGACCGGGCCCGCCGTGATCGGCGGGGTGATCGCCCTGGTCGTCGGCGGCGCCGGGTTCGCCGTCTACGCGCTGACCAACGACGGTGCGGCCGCCGACGAGCGAACGTCCGCCTCGGCCGGCCACAAGAACGTCAAGACCGGACCGCTCAGCGCCGCCGAGGTCCGCACGGCCTCCACCCGCTTCCTCACCGCGTGGCAGCAGGGCAGGATCGGCGAGGCGGCCGCAGCCACCGACGACGCCACCGCCGCGACCGGGCTGCTGACCGGCTTCACCAAGGACGCCCACCTGAAGGGCGTCACGCTCACCGCCGGCACGCCCACGGGCGCCAAGGTGCCGTTCTCCGTCAAGGCGACGGTGTCGTACCAGAACCTCGGCAAGCCGCTGGCGTACGGCAGTTCGCTCACCGTGGTGCGCCGGGCGAGCGACGGCGCGCCGGTGGTCGACTGGCACTCCGCGGTCGTCCAACCGGACCTCAGGGACGGCGACACGCTCGTCACCGGCGAGTCCGGCACCCCGCCGGTCAAGGCGCTGGACCGTGACGGCGGCGAGCTGACGACCGCCAAGTACCCGTCGCTGGGCGCGGTGTTGGACGGGCTGCGGCAGAAGTACGGCAAGACGGCGGGCGGCAAGGCCGGCATCGAGCTGCGCGTGGTACGCGGCAAGGCCTCGCAGAAGGCCGGCATGTCCGACAAGACGCTGGTGGAGCTGAGCAAGGGCACGCCGGGCACGGTGAAGACGACGCTGAGCCCCACCTTCCAGGCGGCGGCCGAGCAGCAGGTGGCCAAGCAGGCACGGGCGTCCGTGGTCGTCGTACGGCCCTCGACCGGCGAGATCCTCGCGGTCGCCAACACGGACCACGGCTTCAACGTCGGCTTCCAGGGCTCCCTCGCGCCCGGCTCCACGATGAAGATCGTGACGTCGACGATGCTGTTCGAGAAGAAGCTCATCACGCCGGACGCCTCGCACCCGTGCCCCAAGACGTACAAGCTGGCCGGCTGGACGTTCCACAACGACGGCGACTCCGAGATCAAGAAGGGCACGTTCAAGCAGAGCTTCGGAGCCTCCTGCAACAACGCCTTCATCGACTTCGCGCCGAAGCTGTCCGCCGGCGACCTGACGAAGGAGGCGCAGCAGGTCTACGGCCTCTCCATGGACAACTGGGCCATCGGCGTCCCGTCCTTCGACGGCTCCGTCCCGGTGCAGAGCGGCGCGCAGATGGGCGCCTCGCTGATCGGGCAGGGCGGCGTGCGCATGAACCCGCTGAACATGGCGTCGGTGGCGGCCACGGTGGAGTCGGGCGCCTTCCACCAGCCGTACCTGGTGTCCCCCTCGGTGGACAACCGCACGCTGGCGAAGGCCGCGCGCACCATGTCCGCGACCACGCAGTCCCAACTGAAGGACGTCATGCGGTTCACGGCGGACTACGGCACGGCGGCCAAGGCGATGGCGGGCATGAGCGGCGACTACGGCGCCAAGACGGGCTCGGCCGAGGTCGACGGGCAGAAGAAGCCGAACGGCTGGTTCACCGCCTACAAGGGCGATCTCGCCGCCGCGGGTGTGGTCCAGGCGGGCGGCCATGGTGGCGACACGGCCGGGCCGATCGTGGCGGCCCTGCTGAAGATGGGCGGCTGATCAGGTCCGTACCGGCTCCGCCGTGTACGTCCGGCGCAGAAATCTCACCAGCGCCTTCGAATCGAACTGGACCACCTCGACACCGTTGTCGGAGTGGAACTCGACAACGGCCTGAACGCGTCCGCACGGCCACACCCGTACCGCGCCGCTCTCCACCGGTGCCCGCAGACCTCGTTCGAGCAGCGCGCGCGAGAAGGTCCATTCGTGCGGGCCCGGCAGGCCGACCCGGACCGACCGTGGATCGGAATCGGGGTCGTACCGCAGCACCACCGGTACGGCCCCCGGGTCCTCCTCGTCCGTGACGATATGGGCGCGTGCGTACTGCTCGACCACAGACATCGGACAGACCTTTCACGCTGAGTCACCGATACGGAAGCCAGGCTTCCTTTTCTTCTCCAATGTCCCATATTTTCCGTTTTGCGCCACGGCGAGGTGGCGTGCGCGGCCTGGGGTAGCGGCTCGCGTTGCGCGTGAACGGCGCACTGGCGGACGCTCCGGCGCCCGTGTGGAGCGCCCACGGCGCCCATGACGGCGCGCACCTCCCTGCGCGCGCCGTGGGTGGCGGGGTCGATCTCCTCGCATGCGCCCTGGAGCCGCGCCCGATCCGGAGTCCGTGACAATGGGCGCGTGACGAACGAGGACCGCGCCACCGAAGGGTCGCTGCTGCTGGACGACCAGCTGTGCTTCGCGCTGTACGCCGCGCAGCGGGCGGTGACCGCCGCATACCGTCCGCTTCTGGACGACCTCGGACTCACCTACCCGCAGTACCTCGTGCTCCTGGTGCTGTGGGAGCGCGGCGAGACCAGCGTGAAGGAACTGGCGTGCGCCCTGCGCCTGGACTACGGGACCGTCTCGCCGTTGCTGAAGCGGCTGGAGGGGGCGGGTCTGGTGCGCAGGGAGCGCGCGGCCGGCGACGAGCGCTCGGTGCTCGTCGCGTGCACGGGGCGCGGTGAGGAACTCAGGGAGCGCGCGACGCGCGTACCCGGCGCGCTCCTCACCACTACGGGCCTCGGCGCGCAGGAGGTCGCGCGGTTGCGTGAGGCGTTGTGGAGCCTCACCGAGCGCGCCGACGCGGCGGCCGACCGCTGATCTCGGGTTACCCGCGGTTGCCACCCCTGGCGCCCGCTGCTGACCTACCAGCCAGTACCTTGTGCGCGATGTACTTGTGCGCCACTTGTTCCGGGGGAGGCCGGCCATGACCGAGGACACCGCTGTCGACACCCGTCCGACGAAGATCATGTACGTCGCCGAGGCCACCGCCCACGGCGGCCGCGACGGTTACGTCACCAGCCAGGACGGCCGGATCGAGCTGAAGGTCGCGATGCCTCCCGAGCTGGGGGGCGACGGCAACGGCACCAACCCGGAACAGCTGTTCGCGGCCGGCTACAGCTCCTGTTTCCACAACGCGCTGATCCTGGTCGGCAACCGCGAGGGCTACGACCTGACCGGCTCCACGGTGGCTGCCAAGGTCGGCATCGGCCCGAACAGGCACCGCGGCTACGGCCTCGCGGTCGCCCTCAGCGTCTCCCTGCCCGTGCTGGACCCGGACATGGCGGCCCGGCTGGTGGACGCGGCGCACGAGGTCTGCCCGTACTCCAACGCCACGCGCGGCAACATCGATGTAACGATCCTGCTGGGCTGATCCCACCGAGGAATCACAGGCGCACAGCCGGCGTTGCACGCACTGTCGCAGGCGATGGACAGTGATCGAAAGGACGGGCGGGCGTGGACGTGAACGGCGCAGTGGCCGAGGGCTTCGAGCCGGTCAGGGAGGCGTTCGCAGCGAACTTCGCGCTGCTCGGGGAGCGCGGCGCGGCCGTCGCCGTGTACCGCGACGGGCACAAGGTCGTCGACCTGTGGGCCGGCACCAGGGATGTGGACGGTACGGCGCCCTGGGAGCCCGGCACCGCGCAGATCGTGCACTCCGCCACCAAGGGCGTCGCCGCCGCCGCGCTGCTGCTCCTGCACCAGCGTGGCGAGCTGGACCTGGACGCCCCCGTCGGCACGTACTGGCCCGAGTACAAGGCGGCCGGCAAGGAGCACACCCTCGTCCGGCACCTCCTCGCCCACCGCGCCGGCGTGCCCGTGCTGGACCGCCCGCTGACCCCCGCCGAGGCCGCCGACCCCGACCTGGGCGCCGCGGTGATCGCCGCGCAGGCGCCGGTGTGGGAGCCGGGCACGGACCACGGCTACCACGCCCAGACCTACAGCTGGCTCACCGGCGAGCTGATCCGGCGGATCACCGGCCGGCCGGCCGGCGCGTGGATCGCGGACGAGATCGCGCGTCCCGTCGGCGCGGAGCTGTGGCTCGGCCTGCCGGAGTCGGAGCACGCGCGCGTGGGACGCGTCGGACCGGTCGAGGCGCCCGAGGCCGTCGGCGGCCTGAGGACCCGCCCCAAGCGCGCGGTGGCCGAGGCCTACGCCGACCCGGACTCGCTGACCCGGCGCGCTTTCGCCGCGATCACCCCGCTGCCCGACGAGAACGACCCCGCCTACCGCGCGGCCGCCCTGCCCGCCTCCAACGGCATCGCCACCGCCGACGGGCTGGCCCGCATCTACGCCTCGCTCATCGGCGAGGTGGACGGCGGGAGCCGGCTGTTCACCCCGGAGACGAGGGAACTGGCGCGCGCCGAGCAGTCCGCGGGACCGGACCGGGTCCTGGTGGTCGGCACCCGGTTCGGCCTCGGCTACATGCTGCACGGCGCCGCGTCCCCGCTGCTCTCCCCCACTTCCTTCGGCCACCCGGGCCGGGGCGGCCCCCTCGCGTTCGCCGACCCGGAGACCGGCATCGCCTTCGGCTATGTCACCAACGGCTTCCGGAAGGGCGTGACGGCGGACCCGCGGGCGCAGGCGCTGGTACGGGCGGTGCGCACGGCGCTCGCATAGGGCGCGCCGTGCGCCGTGCGCGCCGTGTACGGCGGTGTCAGACGTTGATCGTGTGCGAGGTGCGCCCGGACGCCGCGTCGATCTCGTCGTGGGCCTTGGTCAGCAACTGCATGGCCAGTTCGTTGAGGGCACGTGCGCCGGCTATCTCCTCGCCGACCCTGGGCTGGTTGGCGTCGACGCGGTGCCGGGTCGCGTGGCCGTGCGCCCGCACCTCGCTTCCGTCGGGCAAGCGCACCAGGGCCGCCGCCTTCGTGTGCTGATCATCCTCCTTGAACTCCAGCTCGACGTGCCATCCCACAGTGGTGTGCATCATGACGATCACCTCCGAAAACCCTTGCTTCCAGGGTGCGCCCCGGCACCCCGGCCCGTCATGTCGACGCCTCGTCCTCGAAGCTGGCGAAGTACGCGGCGGCCATGTCCTCGTCCGCGTGCCCCTGGGCGGCGGCGCGGGCGAACCGTTCCGCGGCCGCGGCGGCGACGTCGAGCCGTACCCCGCCCCGCTCCCCCGCCTGGACGATGAGCCGGGCGTCCTTCTCCGCGGTGGCCACCGCGAACGACGGCGGGGTCAGCCTGCCGTCGAGCACCAGCGCGGACTTCGCGCGCAGGTACCCCATGTCGAGCGGACCGCCCTCGATGAGGTCGAAGAAACCCTGCGGATCCACGCCGAGGGCCCGGGAGAGGGCGAGTACCTCGCCGGCCGCCGCGGTGGCCGCCAGCACCCAGCTGTTGGCGACCAGCTTCAGCCGGCTGGCGCTGCCCGCGCCGCCGTCGGCCCCGGTCCACACGGTCTTGGCGCCGACCGCGTCGAAGACGGGCGCGACCGTCCGCCGCCCCTCCTCCGGCCCGGCGGCCAGCACGGTCAGCTGACCGGCCTCGGCGGGCTGCCTGGTACCGAGGACGGGTGCGTCGTAGAAGACGAGTCCGTGCTCGCCGGCGAAGGCGGCCAGGTCGGTTACCAGGTCGATCCCGGCGGTGGTGCACTGCGCCCACACCGTGCCGGGCCGCAGCGCCGGTGCGGCCTCGCGCATGACGTCCAGGACGGTGTTGCCGTCGTACAGCATCGTCAGGACGACGTCGGCGCCCTCGACGGCCTCCGCGGGTGTGCCGGCGATCCGTGCGCCGTCGGCGGCGAGCGGCTCGGCCTTCTCACGGGTGCGGTTCCAGACGCGCACGCCCAGCCCGGCACGGCACAGGTTGCGGGCCATCGCGGCCCCCATGATGCCGGTGCCCAGAACACTGACGGTCGGTTTGTCGGTCATTGACGGCTCCCTGTCGTCCCATTGCTGCCCAGCGCTTCTCACTGGCAACTACCCGACTACCCGGCGTGCATCATCAACCCTCGATCCACTGCCGTATCTCGCAGGCCAAGGACGAAGATCGGACCGGAGTCGACCGGCAGGAACACATCTGCCGGGACATCGCCGAACGGCTTCAGCTCCGTGTCGAGCCGGCCCACGATTACGTGGACAACAACCGGTGTGCTCGTCGTCATGTTGCGGAGGGGTGCTTCTCCAGCCGACGGCGAGCGCCTGCTTCGGCGGCGGATTCGCGAACGGTCAGGACGACGAGGAACTCGCCGACGTCGTACGCGAACACCGCGGGCATGACGGGCATCACGACCAGCCAGAGGACGCGTCCGGCCAGGGCCGGCCCCACATTGCGGCCGGCCGGGGCACGTCGTGCTGCACGGGTCTCGGTCGGCGTGGGCGGGTTCAGGAGCGCGTTCTCGTGCCCGTCGGCGTGCTGCCACCCATCCCCAGGCCAGGGCCACGCAGGCCAGGGCCACCTGCGCGCAGTCCCACACCAGGCGCACAGTGGACGGCAGGTCGACTCGGAACGACTGGTAGAGCCGGACCACGATGTAGCCGACAAAGGCGAGCACAGCGAGCCAGAGAAGCCCCGTGAAGACCCGGCGCAGCCAGTAGCGCGCTCCGCGCTTGTGCCAGGAGGTGCCGAGCCCCGGCAGGGACGGGACCTGAACCGGGTTTCGGGAAGCAGCAGTGTCAGAGGATGCTCGTGAAGCTCTTGAGGCCATGCCAGACGTCGTCCTTGAGTCGTACGAAACAGCTCGCGTCGGTGGCCGGCTTGTCGACGACTTGCGTCAACGGCTTCACCACGCCGTCCAGCTTGTCCTTGGCGTTCTTGTACGTGTCGGACATCGTGCGCAGCGTGCCGATGTCCCCGCCGACCCGACTGTCGCCCATCAGCCCTTCTCCAGGCCCAGGTCATCGAACAGTCCACGCAAGGCCGACCGAGGAGGCCAGGCGCCGCCGGACGTCGATGACGAAGCGGTCCCACAGCTGGGTGGCGTGCGCGTGCCACGGCACGTGGCCCATGTAGTCGTAGCAGTCGGGGCAGAGCGGTTGGCCGACGGCCGCAGCGTCCGGGGCATGTATGGCCCCGCAACCGAGGGAGCGTCCGTGTCCGCAAGTGCCGCCGTCACGGCGAGGACATCATCCCCGTGGCCGCATGTCGGTTTCACCGGGATCGATCAGGCCGTCGGCCACATGGGGAGTTCATCGGCGGGCTGCCGACGTGACCAGGGCGG
>NZ_JBEPBF010000075.1:0-48063 GCF_040298985.1 Streptomyces sp. NPDC001093
GGCCGCGTCCCGCCCTGGGCGGCAGGACGTGCCCCGCCCGCGGTGGCGCCGCCCGCCTTCGTGGCCTCACCGGCACCCGGCGCCGCCGTGTCGTCGCCGCTCTTCGTCCGCGCGGACGCGGCCGCCGTGGCCGCCCCGGCCGCCTTGCGGACCGAACGCAGCGCGCCGCGCAGCTTCTCCCCGGCCTCCTCGCCCCGCCTGCCCTCGGACGAACCCGGCTGCGGCGGCAGCGGCACCACGCGCGTCGCGTCCATCGGCTCCGGCTCGGGCGCGTGGATCACGGCGTTGAGCATGGCCCGGGCGCCCGCGTCGTCGAGCCGCTTGGCCGGGTCCTTGGTGAGCAGGCCGTAGATGACGTCCCTGAGCGGGCCCGCGTTCTTGGGCTCCTCCAGGGGCTCGGTCATCACCGCGGTGAGGGTGGCGATCGCCGAGCCCTTGTCGTACGGGGGCACGCCCTCGACCGCCGCGTACAGCAGGCCGCCGAGCGACCACAGGTCGGCCGCCGGACCCGGCTTGTGGCCGCGGGCGCGCTCGGGCGAGATGTAGGAGGGGGCGCCGACGAGCATGCCGGTGGAGGTGATGGACGGGTCGCCCTCGACCTGCGCGATACCGAAGTCGGTGAGCACGACCCGGCCGTCCTCGGCGATGAGCACGTTCGACGGCTTCACGTCCCGGTGCAGGATGCCCTCGCGGTGCGCGGAGCGCAGCACGTCGAGGATGGCGAGCCCCACCTCGGCGGCGCGCTTCGGCTCCAGCAGGCCGTCCTCACGGATGGCCTCGGCGAGGGACTTGCCCTCCACCAGCTCCATCACGATCCACGGCCGGTCGTCCTCGTCGACCACGTCGAAGACCGTCACCGCGCTGTTGTTGCGGATCCGGGCGATCGCCTTGGCCTCGCGCAGGGTGCGCGTGATCAGGCGCCGCTTCTCCTCCTCGTCGATGTTCGACGGGAACCGCAGTTCCTTGACGGCGACCGTCCGGCCCAGGGTCTCGTCCTCGGCGCGCCAGACCGTGCCCATGCCGCCCCGGCCCAGCACGTCTCCCAGCCGGTACCGCCCGGCGAGGAGACGACGCTCGCTCTTGTCCTGACGAGTCCCCTGACGAGATGTTCCCGCCCGCTCCGCCTCCGACATGCGTCCCCTCATACAACCCGCCCTGACAGAGCCTCCATTGTCTCTCACTCGACAAGTGGCCGACGCCCAGGGGGCCCTTCGCCGCAGGCGGGATCCGGTGCACCGGTTTCGGGGAAATACGCCTGGTTTCGGCAGGGGTGACGGGCGTTCGGGTGCCCTCGGGCACCCGGCTCAGGGGCCGGCTTCGGCCACGGTCCCTCAGGTGAACGGCACTATGTCCGGCGCTCCCAGCCTCGCCGCGTCCGCCGTCTGGTCGTCGGGCTGGAGCTGGGACTCGCGCTCGGCCTCCACCCGCTTCTCGTAGTGTTCGACCTCGCGCTCTATCTGGTCCTTGTCCCAGCCGAGGACCGGTGCCATCAGCTCGGCCGCCTCACGGGCGCTGCGGGTGCCCCGGTCGAAGGTCTCGATGGAGATGCGGGTGCGGCGGGTGAGGACGTCGTCCAGGTGCCGGGCTCCCTCGTGCGAGGCGGCGTAGGCCACCTCGGCGCGCAGATAGTCGTCGGCGCCCTGCAGGGGCCGGCCCAGGGCGGGGTCGGCGGTGATGAGGTCCAGGACCTCCTCGGCCAGGGAGCCGTAGCGGTTCAGCAGGTGTTCCACACGGGCGACGTGCAGTCCGGCGCGGGCGGCGATCCGGGCGCGCGCGTTCCACAGCGCCTGGTACCCCTCGGCGCCCAGCAGCGGGGTCTCCTCCGTCACGCAGTCGGCGACCCGCATGTCCAGGCCGTGCACCGCCGCGTCGACCGCGTCCTTCGCCATCACGCGGTAGGTGGTGTACTTGCCGCCCGCCACGACCACGAGTCCCGGCACCGGATGGGCGACCGTGTGCTCGCGGGACAGCTTGCTGGTGGCGTCGGACTCGCCGGCGAGGAGCGGGCGCAGGCCGGCGTACACCCCCTGCACGTCGTCACGGCCGAGCGGCACCGCGAGCACCGAGTTGACGTGCTCCAGCAGGTAGTCGATATCGGCGCTGGACGCGGCCGGATGGGCCTTGTCGAGGTTCCAGTCGGTGTCGGTGGTGCCGACGATCCAGTGCCGGCCCCAGGGGATGACGAACAGGACGGACCTCTCGGTGCGCAGGATCAGGCCGGTGGTGGAGTGGATGCGGTCCTTGGGCACGACCAGGTGGATGCCCTTGGAGGCGCGGACGTGGAACTGGCCCCGCTCCCCCACCATGGCCTGGGTGTCGTCGGTCCACACACCGGTCGCGTTGACGACCTGCTTGGCGCGGATCTCGTACTCCCCGCCGCTCTCCACGTCCTGCACCCGGGCGCCGACCACCCGCTCGCCCTCGCGAAGGAATCCGGTCACGCGCGCGCGGTTGGCCGCCCTCGCACCGTAGGACGCCGCCGTGCGCACCAGGGTGGCCACGAAGCGGGCGTCGTCCATCTGGGCGTCGTAGTACTGCAGGGCGCCGACCAGGGCGTCCTTCTTCAGGCAGGGGGCGACGCGCAGGGCGTGACGGTGGCTCAGATGACGGTGCAGGGGCAGGCCCCGGCCGTGGCCACGGGCCATGGACATCCCGTCGTAGAGCGCGACGCCCGAGCCGGCGTAGAGCCGCTCCCAGCCCTTGTGCTGCAGCGGGTAGAGGAACGGCACCGGCTTGACCAGGTGCGGGGCGAGCCGCTCCAGGAGCAGTCCGCGCTCCTTCAGGGCCTCGCGGACGAGCGCGAAGTCGAGCATCTCCAGGTAGCGCAGTCCGCCGTGGATCAGCTTGCTGGACCGGCTGGAGGTGCCGGAGGCCCAGTCGCGGGCCTCGACCAGACCGGTGGACAGGCCGCGTGTGACGGCGTCCAGAGCGGTGCCCGCGCCGACGACTCCGCCGCCGACCACCAGCACGTCCAGCTCCCGCTCCGCCATCGCCGCCAGTGCCTCGGCGCGCTGCGTCGGCCCCAGAGTCGCTGTCCTCACGCTGCCTCCCGCTGTCGAGACTCGCTCGCGTCGGCCGCACCCGGTGGGCGAAGCCCGGTTCATCCCCTCCTCATGCCCAAATTCTGACCGGCTTGCCCGACTTCAGCCACCACGGGTTCCCAACCTGTGGACAACTCGCGCACAACCCTCGGAAGACACACGAACACAATCACACATAACGGTCATATATGTACCTAGCCTGACATAGCGCTCGCTGACGCTGCCCACAGCGATTGCGCACCTGTCCCGCTTCGGCTATTGGGAAGGACGGCCCAGCCATGCCCGCAGACCTCGCCGTCATCGGACTCGGCCCGTACGGTTTGCCGCTCGCCCAGGCCGCTGTCGCCGCGGGCATCCCCACCGTCGGCTATGCCACCGGCCCCGAGGCGGGCTCGCTCAGCCCCGCCGAGCTGCGCCGGATGCTCTCCGCGGGTTTCCGGCCCGGCACCGACCCGGCCCAGCTCGGCCGGGTGCGCACCGCGGTGATCTGCGCGCCGACCCCGCGCGGTGCCGACGGCGGACTCGACCTCGGCCAGGTGGAGGCGGCCGCCCGCGCCCTCGCCCAGCGGCTGCGCCCGCACACCACCGTCATCCTGGAGTCGCCGGTGCTCCCCGGCACCACCGAGGAGTACCTGCGCCCCCTGCTGGAGGAGGGCTCGGGGCTGCGCGCCGGCCGCGACTTCCACCTCGCCTACTCACCCAGCCGGGTCGACCCCGGCAACCGCGACCACGTCCCCGCCAACATCCCCAAGGTCATCGGCGGCCTCACCCCCGCCTGCACCGAGTCGGCCGCCGCCTTCTACGGCCGGATCACCGACAAGGTGGTACGCGCGCGTGGGCTGCGCGAGGCGGAGACCGTACAGCTGCTGGAGACCAACTTCCGGCACGTCAACATCGCGCTCGTCAACGAGATGGCCGTGCTCTGTCATGAGCTGGGCGTCGATCTGTGGGACGTGATCCGGTGCGCCGAGACCAAGCCCTTCGGCTTCCAGACGTTCCGACCCGGACCCGGCGTCGGCGGGCACGGCGTCCCGCAGGACCTGACCGGTCACGCCACCCGCACCCTGCGCATGGTGGAGCTCGCCCAGCAGGTCAACAGCCGGATGCCCCGGTACGTCGTCCAGCGCGCGGCCACCCTCCTCAACGAGCACGGCAAGTCCGCCCGCGGCGCGCGCGTGCTGCTGCTCGGCGTCACCTACAAGCCCGATCTCGCCGATCTGCAGGGCACCCCGGCCCAGGAGATCGCGATCCGGCTGATGGAGCTGGGCGCCTCCGTCAGCTACCACGACCCGCTCGTGGCCTCCTGGAACGTCCTGGAGCGCCCGGTCCCGCGCGCGGACTCGCTCTACGAGACCGCCGCCGAGGCCGACCTGACGATCCTGCTCCAGCAGCACCGCACGTACGACCTGCAGGGGCTGTCGGTGAAGGCGCAGCTGCTGCTGGACACGCGCGGGGCCACGCCCACCGGGGCGGCGCACCGGCTCTGAGCCCGGTCACGAACGGAAAACGGCCGGGGGCGTTGTCGTCCCCGGCTGTTAGTCTCCCCCGGACTCGCCGCACGCACGTGCACGGCGAGCGCACGCACGCGTGCGCGGGCCTTCCGCATCCGTCTTCCAGTCGTGCTCCATCTCGGGGGGATTTCTGTCATGAGCCAGTCAGCACCACCGCCGCAGCCGCCCCAGCCCGGTCCGGTCGACGGCAACCCGTACGCCCAGAACGCGTACGCCCAGCCGGCCCCGGCCGGTGCGCCGTACCCGCCGCAGCCGGGCGCCCACGCGCCCCAGCCCGGCGCCTTCGCCCCGCCGGCACCGCCCGCGCCGGGCCGGAACAACCTCGTCCTCGGCCTGGTCGCCGCGTTCGTCGCCGCCCTGGCCGCCGCCGCGCTCTACGGCGTCGTCATCGGCGCCACCAAGCACGAGATCGGCTACGCGGCCGTCGGCGTCGGCTTCGTCGTCGGTGTCGCGGCGGGCAAGGCGGGCGGCCGCAACCCTGCACTCCCCGTGGTGAGCGCGATCCTCGCGCTCGGCGCGGTGTACGTCGGTCAGCTGGTCGGCGAGGCCATGATCATCGCGGACTACGTGCACGCGGGCTTCTCCGAGGTCTTCTTCGGCCACCTCAGCCTGGTCCAGGAGGCCTGGAAGAAGGACGCCGACCCGCTGACCTTCCTCTTCTTCGCCATCGCCGCGTTCGCCGCGTTCTCCGGCACCAAGAAGGCCGCCGCGTAACGCCTTCCCGCGAACGGCAGGGCCCGGCCACCTCCTCGGTGGCCGGGCCCTGTGCGTCGTGCGTGTCAGCGGCGGTGCTGGCTGTCCGCGACGGTCACCTCGACCCGCTGGAACTCCTTCAGCTCGCTGTAGCCGGTCGTGGCCATCGCGCGGCGCAGGGCGCCGAAGAAGTTCATCGAGCCGTCCGGGGTGTGGGACGGGCCGGTGAGGATCTCCTCGATGGTGCCGACCGTGCCCAGGTCGACCTTCTGGCCGCGCGGCAGCTCCTCGTTGACCGCCTCCATGCCCCAGTGGTGGCCCTTGCCGGGCCCGTCCGTGGCGCGGGCCAGCGGGGAGCCCATCATCACGGCGTCGGCGCCGCAGGCGATCGCCTTGGGCAGGTCGCCGGACCAGCCGACGCCGCCGTCCGCGATCACGTGCACGTACCGGCCGCCCGACTCGTCCATGTAGTCACGGCGGGCCGCGGCCACGTCGGCGACGGCCGTCGCCATCGGGACCTGGATGCCCAGCACGTTGCGCGTGGTGTGCGCGGCGCCGCCGCCGAAGCCGACCAGGACGCCGGCCGCGCCGGTGCGCATCAGGTGCAGGGCCGCGGTGTAGGTGGCGCAGCCGCCGACGATCACCGGGACGTCCAGCTCGTAGATGAACTGCTTCAGGTTCAGCGGCTCGTGCGAGGACGACACGTGCTCCGCCGAGACCGTCGTACCGCGGATGACGAAGATGTCCACGCCCGCGTCCACGACCGCCTTGGAGAACTGGGCGGTGCGCTGCGGGGAGAGCGCGGCGGCCGTGACCACGCCGGAGTCGCGCACCTCCTTGATGCGCGCGCCGATCAGCTCCTCCTTGATGGGCGCCGCGTAGATCTCCTGCAGGCGGCGGGTCGCCTGCTCGGCGGGCAGCCCGGCGATCTCGTCCAGCAGCGGCTGCGGGTCCTCGTACCGCGTCCACAGGCCCTCGAGGTTGAGCACGCCGAGGCCGCCCAGCTCACCGATGCGGATCGCGGTGGCCGGGGAGACCACGGAGTCCATGGGGGCGGCCAGGAACGGCAGCTCGAAGCGGTAGGCGTCGATCTGCCAGGCGATCGAGACCTCCTTCGGGTCCCGCGTACGGCGGCTGGGGACGACGGCGATGTCGTCGAAGGCGTACGCCCGGCGGCCGCGCTTGCCGCGCCCGATCTCGATCTCAGTCACGTCTGTGGCCTTTCCCTATGCGTTGCAGCGCCTTCCAGTATCGCCGACGGGTACGACAGAAGCCCTCCGTGGGGACGACAACGGCGGCCCCGGATGCTCCGGAGCCGCCGCCGCGCGACCTGCACGCGCCTTCACGCGCGCGTGGGCGTCACTTCTTGCTGCTGTAGTTCGGTGCCTCGACCGTCATCTGGATGTCGTGCGGGTGGCTCTCCTTCAGACCCGCCGAGGTGATCCGCACGAACCGGCCCTTGGACTCCATCTCCGCGATGGTGGCGGCGCCGACGTAGCCCATGGTCTGGCGCAGGCCGCCGACGAGCTGGTGCAGGACGTTGGCGAGCGGACCGCGGTAGGGCACCTGGCCCTCGACGCCCTCGGGCACGAGCTTCTCGTCGGTGGTGACGTCGGCCTGGAAGTAGCGGTCCTTCGAGTACGACCTGCCCTGGCCGCGGGACTGCATGGCGCCGAGCGACCCCATGCCCCGGTACGACTTGAACTGCTTGCCGTTGATGAACAGCAGCTCGCCCGGGGACTCCTCGCAGCCGGCGAGGAGGCTGCCCAGCATCACCGTGTCGGCGCCCGCGGCGAGCGCCTTGCCGATGTCACCGGAGTACTGCAGGCCGCCGTCGCCGATCAGCGGGATGCCGGCGGGACGGGCGGCGAGGGACGCCTCGTAGATGGCGGTGACCTGGGGGACGCCGATGCCGGCGACCACTCGGGTGGTGCAGATGGAGCCCGGGCCCACGCCCACCTTGATGCCGTCCACACCGGCGTCGATCAGCGCCTGGGCGCCGTCGCGCGTGGCGACGTTGCCGCCGACCACGTCGACGTGCACGCTCGACTTGATCTTGGACATCCAGCTCAGGGCGTTGCTGTTGTGGCCGTGCGAGGTGTCGACGACCAGGAAGTCCACACCGGCCTCGGCGAGCGCCTGGGCGCGCTCCAGCGCCTCCGGGCTGGCACCGACCGCGGCACCGACGAGCAGCCGGCCCTCGGCGTCCTTCGCGGCGTTCGGGTACTTCTCCGCCTTGACGAAGTCCTTGACGGTGATCAGGCCCTTGAGGACGCCCTCGTCGTCGACGAGCGGCAGCTTCTCGATCTTGTGCTTGCGCAGCAGCTCCATGGCCTCGGGGCCGGAGATGCCGACCTTGCCGGTGACCAGCGGCATCGGGGTCATGACCTCGTGCACGCGGCGGGTGCGGTCGCTCTCGAAGGCCATGTCGCGGTTGGTCACGATGCCGAGCAGCTTGCCGGCCGGGTCGGTGACCGGGACGCCGCTGATGCGGAACTTGGCGCACAGCGCGTCCGCCTCGGCGAGCGTGGCCTCCGGGTGCACCGTGATCGGGTCGGTGACCATGCCGGACTCGGACCGCTTCACCAGATCGACCTGGTTGACCTGGTCCTCGATGGAGAGGTTGCGGTGCAGGACGCCGACACCGCCCAGCCGGGCCATCGCGATCGCCATGCGGGACTCGGTCACCTTGTCCATCGCCGCCGACAGCAGCGGGATGTTCACCCGGACGTTGCGGGAGATGCGGGACGAGGTGTCGGCCGCGTTGGGGAGCACCTCGGATGCGCCCGGAAGCAGCAGCACGTCGTCGTAGGTCAGCCCGAGTGTCGCGAATTTTCCGGGCACTCCGTCGACGTTTGCAGTCATGACACCTTCCCCAAATGGCCTTGATCGGTGCGGATGTCCATGCTAACGGGAAGCATCGCTAGCAAATTCCACGGTACGGGGTGACTTCAGGCTTCGTATGTTCGTACGGAAGCGGAAGCATGCCTGTTCACCAAAGGGAGCTGCAGAGGCTTCGTACAAGGGTGTTACTGCTCGGCGAGCGCGCGCAGGCGGCTCAGTGCCCGGTGCTGGGCGACCCGGACCGCGCCGGGTGACATTCCCAACATCTGCCCCGTCTCCTCCGCGGTCAAGCCCACGGCGATGCGCAGCAGGAGCAGTTCGCGCTGGTTCTCGGGGAGGTTGGCCAGCAGCTTCTTGGCCCACTCGGCGTCGCTGCTGAGCAGGGCGCGCTCCTCGGGGCCGAGGGAGTCGTCGGGCCGTTCGGGCATCTCGTCGGAGGGCACCGCCGTCGAACCCGGGTGGCGCATCGCGGCACGCTGCAGGTCGGCGACCTTGTGGGAGGCGATGGCGAAGACGAACGCCTCGAAGGGCCGGCCGGTGTCGCGGTAGCGGGGCAACGCGAGCAGGACCGCGACGCAGACCTCCTGGGCGAGGTCCTCGACGAAGTGACGCGCGTCGCCGGGCAGCCGGGACAGCCGGGTCCGGCAGTAGCGCAGCGCCAGCGGGTGGACGTGGGCGAGCAGGTCGTGCGTGGCCTGCTGGTCCCCGTCGACGGCGCGGTGGACGAGCGCACCGATCGCCCCGTGGGCCGTGCCCGCCTCGTCGTCGCGCATCGGTCCATGGTGCCTTGTGGCCGTCCGGTCCGTCGCATTGTGCTCGTGGTTGTGCACTGAAGCGTTATGAGCAGGCGCGCCGGCACTCATCTCCTGCGCCCTCCCCTTCCGCTCGACCGACTCGTCCCCGAGAGACTCCACGTCTCAAGGATGCGGCATCCGCGGCGAAACGAGCAGCGCGCGTCGTGCGGGCCGACTTGCGCACCGTCCGCCGAAGCGCCCTGCGGAGCCGTACGCCGGGGGCACGGACAGCCCGACCGTGTACGTCGCGGGCCTCGCCGGGCGGCGCCGACCACGGGTGTTGCCGGAGTGGATCTCCGTGCGCGCTCACGGCCGGCCGCCTGCCGCGCGGTTCCCCGGATGTGACCGGGTCCACCCCTCGACGGCACACCACGGCCGATTCCACGGGCAGCCGAAACCCCCGTCAGAGCTTCTCACCGGCCCCACCTCCTCGAGCGGACCGGGACCAGGACCGGACGCGCCGATACGACACCGGACCCGAGGGGCCCGGTGGCCCGCACCACGCACGGACGCCGCGCCGTGCATGGTGATCGTCCCCACCACGCATGGGCGGCGCGCCGTGCATGGTGATCGTCCCCACCACGCATGGGCGGCGCGTCGTGCATGGTGATTGTCCGCCCATGCCAGGGCCGGGCAGGACACGCCCGCCCATGACGGCCACGCCGCGCGCGGCAATGCTGGGCAGGACACCCTTCCACGGCCGCCACGCCGCGCCATGCACCGCTGCGCAGACTCACCCGCCCACGGCAGCCACACCCCGCATTGGCGACCGTTCCCCACACAGCGCTTGGCGCGGCGCCCCGCAGGGCGGTCGTCGACGCCGCAGACGAGCGCGCGCCCGCGCCGGCCACGGCGGCGCGGGGCAGGACGCGCCTGTACGGCGACGGAGCCGCAGTGCAGTTCCGCGCACGCGCGCGTGCCGCCAGGGCGTGCCGGTACGGACTCGGGGCCGACGGCGCCGCCGAAGGGCATGCTCGTCCGGCTGCGCGCGGGGCCGAGGCACGGCGCTTCGGCGCCTGAGCCCGGCGCGGTGCCGTACGTGCGTCGCCTTCGGGTCGGCAGTCGGCCCGGGGACTCCCCGAGGGGCCGGTGGGACGTTGCGCTGCTGCCAGGGGAGGCGGATATGCGTCCGGCTCCGGGAGTGGCACCCGGCGCCGGAGCGGCCCCGCCCGCCCCGCAGGGCTGGGCACTGTCTACCGGACCAGTCCCCAGCGGAAGCCGAGCGCCACGGCGTGGGCCCGGTCCGAGGCGCCGAGCTTCTTGAACAGACGCCGCGCGTGCGTCTTGACGGTGTCCTCGGAGAGGAACAGCTCGCGGCCGATCTCCGCGTTGGAGCGGCCGTGGCTCATGCCCTCCAGGACCTGGATCTCGCGCGCGGTGAGCGTGGGCGCGGCGCCCATCTCGGCCGAGCGGAGCCGGCGCGGGGCCAGTCGCCAGGTCGGGTCGGCGAGGGCCTGCGTCACCGTGGCCCGCAGCTCGGCGCGCGAGGCGTCCTTGTGCAGGTAGCCCCGGGCGCCGGCGGCGACCGCGAGGGCCACGCCGTCCAGGTCCTCGGCCACGGTGAGCATGATGATGCGCGCGCCGGGGTCGGCGGACAGCAGGCGCCGCACGGTTTCCACGCCGCCCAGGCCGGGCATGCGCACATCCATCAGGATGAGGTCGGAGCGGTCGGCGCCCCAGCGGCGGAGGACTTCCTCGCCGTTGGCCGCCGTCGTCACACGCTCGACACCGGGCACGGTCGCGACCGCGCGGCGGAGCGCTTCTCGGGCAAGCGGGGAGTCGTCGCAGACGAGGACGGATGTCATGACCGCCCTCCGCAGCTGATGCGCGTCACCTTGAGCCTCCAGGCTGGTACGGAATCGTCACCTGTGCGGTCGACCGTCTCGGACGCCTGCCCGAGCTCTTGTGTTTTCAACCGCCTCCGCACTCTCAACGACGGTCACTCGAAAGAGTTACGGGGCTACATGCCGTCTTCGGCACTCTACGTGAGGGCCTCGACACGGTGCAGACACGAACAACAGACCCTCAACTTTTCATCACAACTATGCCCCGTTTGGCCCCTTTTCTTCCCGTTTCGCAGTGTCTGAGGCTAGATTCGCAATGAGTCATATTTTCATCTCCTTAGACCGGAGATGTACGGTCGTTGGCACCGTATCCGCTCAGAACGGCTACAAGGGGTCACGTAATGGCAGATTTCTCCCGCCTTCCCGGACCGAACGCGGACCTGTGGGACTGGCAGCTGCTGGCCGCCTGCAGGGGCGTGGACAGCTCGCTCTTCTTCCACCCCGAGGGCGAGCGCGGGGCGGCTCGGAGCGCTCGCGAGAACTCGGCCAAGGAGGTCTGCATGAGGTGCCCTGTCCGCGCGGAGTGCGCGGCGCACGCGCTGGCGGTACGCGAACCGTACGGCGTGTGGGGCGGCCTGACCGAGGACGAGCGTGAGGAGTTGATGGGGCGCGCGCGCAACCGCCTGGTGACGGCTTCGGCCGCCGGCGCGGACACCGCCCCGAACCACTGAAGGAACGTTTTTGCATCCACAGACCACCGGATGCACTCATCCCCCCAGGGCACGCCGCCTCGCCACGTGCGTGCCCTCGACTCTGCCGGCGCCACCCGGCCGGGTTCGGTCCGCCGGCCGTCGGGCGGGACTCGGTCCGCTAGCCGCGCCCCGTCGCCCGGGCCAGCTGTTCCAGCGTCGCCGCCACGGCCGGCACGTGTGCCAGGTCGGGCAGGGTGAGGGCGACGATCTCACGCCGTACCGCCGGTTCCAGCCGGACCGTGCGCACGCCCCTGGGCCGTACCGACTCCACCGCCAGCTGGGGCAGCACGGCGACGCCCAGACCCGCGCCGACCAGTCCGGCCACCGCCGGATAGTCGTCCGTGGCGAAGTCGATGCGCGGGGTGAAACCGGCCCCCTCGCACACCTCGACCAGCTGGCCGCGGCAGCGCGGGCAGCCCGCGATCCACGGCTCCTGGGCCAGCTCACCGATGGCGACGCTCTCCGCGCGCGCGAGCCGGTGCCGCTCGGGCACCAGCGCCACCAGCCGGTCCATCAGCAGGGGCCGTACGACGAGGTCGTCCCAGTCCTCCGCGACCGCCGCGCCCTCGTAGCGGAAGGCCAGGGCCAGGTCGCAGTCGCCCTCGCGCAGCAGCTCGACGGACTTCGGGGGCTCGGCGTCCTCCAGGGAGACGCGGGTGCCGGGGTGGGCTGCGCGCAGGGCGGCCAGCGCGGTGGGGACCAGGGTGGAGCTGCCGCTGGGGAAGGAGACCAGCCGGACCCGGCCGGCGCGCAGACCCGCGATGGCGGCGACCTCCTCCTCGGCCGCGGTGAGCCCGGCGAGGATGCCGGAGGCGTGCCTGACCAGGGCCTCCCCGGCCTGGGTCAGCCGCATCTCGCGGCCGCTGCGGACCAGCAGCGGGGTGCCGACCGAGGTCTCCAGGGCCTTCATCTGCTGGCTGACGGCGGGCTGGGTGCAGCCCAGTTCGCGCCCCGCAGCCGAGAAGGAACCGGTGGCGGCGACGGCGCGCAGGACGCGGAGATGACGGGCCTCGATCACCCTTAGAGTATAAGCGCAGCTTGGGGATGATGCGCGATATTCGCTCGACGCTTTGAGGTGCGGTCCCGTACCGTGCGGTCATGAAGCTTCTCTCGGTCAATCTGGGCCGCCCGCAGCCGGTGCCGTACACGGACCAGGCGGAGGGTGTGACAGGCATCGACAAGAAGCCGGCCGAGGGGCCGGTGCGGGTGGCGGCGCCGGGCCCCAAGGGCGTCGGTGGGAGCGGCCTGGCCGGGGACGCGGTGTGCGACCTGCGGCATCACGGCGGGCACGACCAGGCGGTGTACGCCTTCGCGCGCGAGGACCTCGACGACTGGGAGCGCGAACTCGGCCGACCGTTGGCCAACGGTTGCTTCGGGGAGAACCTGACGACGGACGGCCTGGACGTCTCCGGCGCGCTGATCGGCGAGCGCTGGCGGATCGGTTCCGGGGTGGTCCTGGAGGTGACCTCGGGCCGGATCCCGTGCCGTACGTTCCAGGGCCATCTGGGCGAAGGCGGCTGGGTCAAGAGGTTCACACAGAAGGGCGCAACGGGTGCCTACCTCCGGGTGATCGAACCGGGTGAGATACGGGCGGGCGATCCGATCGAGATCGTGCACCGCCCGGACCACGGGGTGACGGCGGCGCTGCAGTTCCGCGCGGTCACCACCGAGCGGGAGCTGCTGCCGCGGCTGCTCGCGGCGGGTGAGGCGCTGCATCCGGAGGCGCTGGCGAAGGCCCGCAAGTACACGGCGGAACAGGCGGGCTGAGCGGCCGTCACCCACGAGCACGGCGATCCGGCCGGGCCGAACAGGCCCACCGGGAGGCGCGGGAGGCCGGTGCGGGGCGGAGCGTACGCCGCGCGGGTCCGCCCCCGCGCAGGTCCCGCGCACCACGCCCCCCGCGCCGCGGCTCGGAACCCGTGTGGGCCAACTGCCGTGTCCGAGGGCAGCGGACGCGCTCGCTCCGGGTCACTAACCTTGGGTCATGACAACGGCTCTGATTACGGGATCGACCGCGGGGATCGGTGCCGCGTTCGCGCGGCGGCTGGCGGCTGACGGGCACGACCTCGTCCTGGTGGCCCGGGACACCAAGAGGCTGCGCGAACAGGCGACCGAACTGCACGACCGGCACGGCATCGAGGTGGAGGTGCTGAGCGCCGACCTGGCCGAGGACAAGGGCATCGAGGCGGTGGCCGACCGCCTCGGCGACCGGAAGAACCCGGTCGACCTGCTGGTCAACAACGCCGGCTTCGGCAACAAGGGCCGCTATCTGGACGTGGCGCTGGCCGACGAGCTCAGGATGCTCAAGGTGCACTGCGAGGCGGTGCTCCGGCTGACCTCGGCGGCGACCGAGGCGATGCGCGAGCGGGGCCGGGGCGGTGTCGTCAACGTCGCCTCCGTGGCCGCCTTCGTCCCCCGGGGCACCTACGGCGCCTCCAAGGCCTGGGTCGTGCAGTTCACGCAGGGCGCGGCGAAGGACCTGGCCGGCAGTGGCGTCCGCCTGATGGCCCTGTGCCCCGGCTTCGTGCGCACCGAGTTCCACCAGCGGGCCGGGATGGGCACGGACAACATCCCCGGCTGGATGTGGCTGGACGCCGACAAACTGGTCGGGGCGGCCCTGTCCGACCTCGCCCGCGGCAAGTCCCTGTCGATCCCCGACCCCCGCTACAAGGCGCTGATGGGCCTGGTGAAGGTCACCCCGCGGGGACTGCTGGGCGGGATCACGTCGAAGACGGGGCGCAGGTACGGGCCGCAGTAGCGGACGGGTGGCGCTGCCGTCACGGTGCGAAAATGAGCGTGACACAGACCGGGCCAGGGGGGCCGGGAGGCGGCGTCATGACCTTCGTACAGCTCATCGAGTGCCGGACGAGCCGGCTGGACGAGATGAACCGGCTCATGGACGACTGGGTCGCGCAGACCAAGGGGAAGCGGACGGCGACGCACGCGCTGGTCGGCAAGGACCGGTCGGACGCGTCGCACATCGTCGAAGTGGTGGAGTTCCCGTCGTACGAGGAGGCGATGCGGAACTCGAACCTCCCGGAGACCGGCCGGACCTTCCAGGGGATGGTCGCGCTGTGCGACGAGATGCCGACGTTCATCGATCTGGACGTCGTGCGGGACGAACGGCTGGCCGAGGACACGGTGCGGCGGTTCTTCGCGGCGCTGCAGACCTCCGGTGAACTGCCGCCGCTCAACGACGTGCTGGACGAGGACATCCACAGCCACGATCCGGTGAACCCCCAGGACACCATCGGCCTGGACAACGCCCGCAGCGAATTCCGGATGTGGCGCGGGGGCTTCGACTTCACGTTCACGCTCGAGGACGTGCTCGCCCAGGGCGACCGGGCCTGCGCACGGTGGACCTGGAACGCCACGCACAACGGCGACTTCCTCGGCATCCCGCCCACCGGCAGGCAGGTCACCATGTCCGGGTTGACGCTGTTCCGCCTCACGGACGACGGCAAGATCGCCGAGATGTGGTGGCAGCACGACCAGCTGGGTCTGATGCAACAGCTGGGTGCGCTGGACGAGTTGGAGCACTAGAAGACGCGCGAGCGTGAACCTTAGACCACCTGGAGGTGGTGCTTCAGCGCCGCGGCGATGCTCGCGGTGCCTCCGGCCGCGGGCATGCGCCACGATTCCGTCCTCCGTCACGAACCGGAAGCACAGCCGCCGCGGGCGGGGAAAAGGGCGAAGGCCCGGCTCCCCCGCAGGGAACCGGGCCTTCGTGCGAGCGTGTCGGGCTCAGTGGGCGTGGCCGTGGCCGTGGCCCGCGGCGGCCGGCTCTTCCTCTTCCTTCTTCTCGACGACCAGGGTCTCGGTCGTGAGCAGCAGGGAGGCGATGGAGGCGGCGTTCTCCAGGGCGGAGCGGGTGACCTTCACCGGGTCGATGACGCCGGCCTTGACCAGGTCGCCGTACTCGCCGGTGGCGGCGTTGTAGCCCTGCCCCTTCTCCAGGTCCTTGACCTTGGAGACGATGACGTAGCCCTCCTGGCCGGCGTTCTCGCCGATCCAGCGCAGCGGCTCGACGACGGCGTTGCGGACGACCGCGACACCGGTGGCCTCGTCGCCGGTCTTGTCGAGGTTGCCCTCGAGGACCTTGGAGGCGTGGACCAGGGCGGAGCCACCACCGGAGACGATGCCCTCCTCGACCGCGGCGCGGGTCGCGGAGATGGCGTCCTCCAGACGGTGCTTCTTCTCCTTCAGCTCCACCTCGGTGGCGGCGCCGACCTTGATCACGCACACGCCGCCGGCCAGCTTCGCGAGGCGCTCCTGGAGCTTCTCGCGGTCCCAGTCGGAGTCGGTGTTCTCGATCTCGGCCTTGATCTGCGCGACGCGGCCGTGCACGTCCTCGGACTTGCCGGCGCCGTCGACGATGGTGGTGTCGTCCTTGGTGACGGTGACGCGGCGGGCGGAGCCGAGCACCTCGAGGCCGGCCTGGTCGAGCTTGAGGCCGACCTCCTCGGAGATGACCGTGGCGCCGGTGAGGATCGCCATGTCCTGCAGCATCGCCTTGCGGCGGTCGCCGAAGCCGGGGGCCTTCACCGCGACGGCGTTGAAGGTGCCGCGGATCTTGTTGACGACCAGGGTCGACAGGGCCTCGCCCTCGACGTCCTCGGCGATGATCAGCAGCGGCTTGGAGGCGCCGGCCTGGATGACCTTCTCCAGCAGCGGCAGCATGTCCTGGATGGAGCTGATCTTGCCCTGGTTGATGAGGATGTACGGGTCGTCGAGGACGGCCTCCATGCGCTCCTGGTCCGTCACGAAGTACGGCGACAGGTAGCCCTTGTCGAAGGCCATGCCCTCGGTGAAGTCCAGCTCCAGACCGAAGGTGTTGGACTCCTCGACGGTGATGACACCGTCCTTGCCGACCTTGTCCATCGCCTCGGCGATGAGCTCACCGACCTGCTGGTCCTGGGCGGACAGCGCGGCGACGGCGGCGATGTCGGACTTCTCGTCGATCGGGCGGGCCGAGGCGAGCAGCTCGTCGGAGACGGCCTTGACGGCCGCGTCGATGCCCTTCTTCAGGGCGGCCGGGGAGGCGCCGGCGGCGACGTTCTTCAGGCCCTCGCGCACCAGCGCCTGGGCGAGCACGGTGGCGGTGGTGGTGCCGTCACCCGCGATGTCGTTGGTCTTGGTCGCCACCTCCTTCACCAGCTGGGCGCCGAGGTTCTCGTACGGGTCCTCGATCTCGACCTCGCGGGCGATCGTGACACCGTCGTTGGTGATGGTGGGGGCGCCGAACTTCTTGTCGATGACGACGTTGCGGCCCTTGGGGCCGATCGTCACCTTCACCGTGTCGGCCAGCTTGTTGACGCCGCGCTCGAGGGCGCGACGGGCGTCCTCGTCGAACTTCAGGATCTTCGCCATGACAGCGGGAGCCCTCTCGGAAATCTATGGGTGACAAGACAACTGCGCCCCGGACGCCCGGCTTCTTTATCGGTCGCGGGGGCCAGGGGCGCAGCTCAGGAGCAAAAGAATGCTCGGGGTGAATTACTTCTCGATGATCGCGAGCACGTCGCGAGCCGAGAGGACGAGGTACTCCTCGCCGTTGTACTTCACCTCGGTGCCGCCGTACTTGCTGTAGAGGACGACGTCGCCGACCTTGACGTCGAGCGGAAGGCGCTCGCCGTTCTCGAACCGGCCCGGGCCCACGGCGAGGACGGCGCCCTCCTGGGGCTTCTCCTTCGCGGTGTCCGGGATGACCAGGCCAGAGGCCGTGGTCTGCTCGGCGTCCAGCGGCTGGACCACGATGCGGTCCTCGAGCGGCTTGATGGCAACCTTGGAGCTGGCGGTCGTCACGATCCGACCTCCCCCTTCGGAGATCTCACGGGGTTAACTGTCTGAGGTGGCGACCAGGTCGATCCGTCGTCGCGGGTGCCGGACCTGCCCGTCGCTTTGTTGGCACTCTCCAGGGGGGAGTGCCAGAGCCGAGACTATGACCGCGATTAGCACTCGGTCAAGCGGAGTGCCAATGCCGTGCGGCGCGTCGGCGGAATCTCGTCCGCGCCGGGTTCCTGGTGGGCCGGTGTCGCCCCGCCGTCCCGGGGGCTGCCGCCCCCAGATCCCCGCTTCGGCCTGAACGGCCTCGTCCTCACACGCCGGACGGCTGTTTTTCGCCGACCGGCGCCGAAAAGGGCTCTACAGATAGTCCTCCAGCCTCCCCACCGTCAGCCCCCGCTGCTGCACCCTCCGCAGCACCCTCGCCGTGCGTTCCCGCTGGCTGGGGCCCGGCGTCTCGTCCGGGCCGACCAGGATGACGTCGCCGGGGCGCAGGTGGTGTTCGCCGTGGGTGTAGGCGAGCTCGGTCGGGGTCATCGCGGCGCGCCAGAGGACGACCGTGGAGATGCCGCAGTCTGCCGCCGCGCGCAGGGTGGTGGTGTCGTACGCGCCGTACGGCGGGCGGAAGAGCCGGGGGCGCAGGCCGAGGCGGGATCCGAGCCTGTCCTGCTGGCCGCAGATCTCGGCGCGCTGCCCGGCGTACGGCAGTCCGGCCAGCGCGCGGTGGTCGAGGGTGTGGTTCTCGATGCCGGCGCCCAGCCCGTGCAGGCGGGCGAAGTGGCCGTAGCCGGGGCCGACGGCGCTGTCGGTGAGGAACATGCTGACCGGCAGCCGGAGTTCGCGGACCATGGCGACGAAGCGGGGGTCCTTCTCGGCGCCGTCGTCGTAGGTGAGGAAGACGACCCGGTCGCGGGTGGGGACGTGGTCCAGGACGCGGGGCAGGGCGGCACGGTCCCCGGTCCGCGGGCCGAGGGGGAGGGCGCGGGCGGCGGGCTGCGGAGGGCGGGCGAGGGGCTCGGTCAGGCCCCAGCGGCGGTAGGTCTGGTCGGGGGCGGGCCCGTGCGGGTGCACTCCCTCGGCGGCCTTCTTGCCGAGGCGTTCGATGGGGTCGACGGACTGGGCGCAGCCGGTGAGGAGGAGGGCCGAGGCGAGGAGGGCGCCGGCGTACCGGACCGGGCGCCGCCCGCGGCCGGCTCTCCCGCGCACCGCCCCCGGCCTCACAGGTAGTCCTCCAGGCGGGCCACGGCGTAGCCCTCGCGCGTGACCTTGTTCAGGAAGCGGCGCATGTCGTCGACCATCGTGCCGTTCCAGTCGGAGCGGCCGCGGAAGTGGGTGAGGACGATGTCGCCGCGGCGCATCTTCTGGTCGTCCTCGCGGTACTCCCAGTGGTCGACGTAGACCTCCTCGTTCCAGATCGGCGCGTACCTGATGCCGCAGGCCTTGGCGGCGCGCAGGGTGTCCTGGTTGTAGTTGCCGTAAGGGGGCCGGAAGACCGTCGGACGCCGGCCGAACTGCTTCTTCATGATGTCCTGCATGCCGCAGATCTCGTGCTTCTGGTCCTCGTAGGACAGGCCCGGCAGGTAGGGGTGGTGCAGGGTGTGGTTGTCGAGGGTGTGGCCGTAGGACTGCATCGTGCGGAAGTAGCCGTAGTCGTCCTTGACCAGGTAGTTGCTGAGGAAGGCGGTGTAGGGGATCTTCAGGTCCTGCATCATCCGCAGGAACCTCGGGTCCTTCTCCGAGCCGTCGTCGATGGTGAGGAAGACGATCTTCTGCTTGGTGGGGATCGTGGTGAAGACCGGGGGCAGGTCCCAGTCCTCCTGGTGGTCCACCTCGAAACCGGCCCGGGCGGCGATCTCCGGTTTGTTCCTGGGCGGCGGGGGCGGTGCCAGGGGGACCCGGGCCAGGCCCCAGCGCCGGGCGGCGGCGACCAGGCGGGCGTGTTCGGCGGCCTGGCGGGCATGTTCGGCGGCCTGGCGGTCCTGGGGACTCAGGACCTGCACGGGGCCGCCCTGGGCGGGCGCGGGGCGAGTCGCGTCGGAGGAGCCGGCACAGCTGGACAAAAGGGCGGAACAGGCCAGGGCGGCGGCTCCGCAGCCGAGAGTGAGACGCCCACGCCTGACCCGATTTTTATCTTTTTGTACGACTACTCGCATAGTGCCGGATCCTCCCAGGCCAGAGCCCGGAGCCCGGGCCGACACCGCCGCCGGAAGGCGCACGATCCACCGGCTGGCCCACAATGACCCGGTGAACGACCTCGCTCTCCTCCTCACCCCCGAAGGCCGTGCCCTCCTCGACGAGGTCCGCGACACCGCCCCGGCCGACGAACTCGCCGTCGCCACCCGGCTGCGCCGCGACCACCCCGCCGAGCTGGTGTCGGCCGCGCTCGGCCAGGCCCGGCTGCGGCAGCGGGCGGCGGCGAAGTTCGGGGCGGAGGACGCGGGGCGGATGTTCTTCACGCCGAACGGGGTCGAGCAGTCGACGCGGACGAGTGTGGCGACGTACCGCGCGCAGCGGCTCAGGGGCCTCGGCGTGACCTCCGTGGCCGACCTGTGCTGCGGGATCGGCGGGGACGCGATCGCGTTCGCCCGGGCGGGGATCCGGGTGCTGGCCGTGGACCGCGATCCGGTGACCGCCGCCGTGGCGCGGGCGAACGCCGAGGCGCTGGGGCTGGGCGAGCTGGTCGAGGTGCGCGAGGCGGATGTCACTCGGGTGGACACGGGCGGGTACGACGCCGTGTTCGTGGACCCCGCCCGGCGGGGCGGGCGGGGAAGGATCTTCGATCCGGAGGCGTACTCGCCGCCCCTGTCCTGGGCGGTCGAGGCCGCCCGCACGGCACCCCGCGCGGCCCTGAAGGTGGCGCCGGGCATCCCGCACGAGGCGGTGCCCGACGACGCCGAGGCCGAGTGGATCTCGGACGGCGGAGACGTGAAGGAGGCCGTGGTGTGGTTCGGCACCGAGCCGGGCGCGGTGCGCGCCACCCTGCTGCCCGGGCCGCGCACCCTCCTCGGCGAGGGGCTGCCCGACCCGGAGGTCCGGCCGGTGGGGCGCTATCTGTACGAGCCCGACGGCGCCGTCATCCGCGCCCATCTGGTCGCCGAGGTGGCGCAGCACCTGGACGGCGGCCTGATCGACCCCACCATCGCCTACGTCACCGCCGACGAACCGCACCCCACCCCGTACGCCTCCGCCTACGAGATCACCGACCATCTCCCGTTCAACGTCAAGAAGTTGAAGGCCCTGCTGCGGGAGCGCGAGGTCGGCACGCTGACCGTGAAGAAGCGCGGGTCGGCCGTCGAGCCGGAGGAACTGCGCAGGAAGGTCAAGCCGCAGGGGCCGAACGCGGCGACCGTGTTCCTCACCCGGGTCGTGGGGGCGCCGGCCATGCTGATCGGGGCGCCCGCGCCGCTGTGAACCCTCAGTGATCGGCGAGGGAACGGATTCTCGTCAGCAACAGCTGCCGCTCGCGTTCGTTGCGGGCCAGGCCGGCCGCGCGCTCGAACTCCGCGCAGGCCTCCGCCGTACGGCCGAGGCGGGCGAGGAGATCGCCGCGGACGCTGGGCAGCAGGTGGTAGTCGCGCAGGGCGGGTTCGGCGGTCAGGGCGTCCACGAGCTTCAGGCCCTCGGCCGGGCCGTCGGCCATCGACACGGCGACCGCGCGGTTCAGCTCGACCACCGGTGACGGGGCGCGGGTGGCCAGCAGGCCGTACAGGGTGGCGATGGCACGCCAGTCGGTCTCCTCGTAGCGGTGGGCGTGCGCGTGGCACGCGGCGATGGCCGCCTGGAGGGCGTACGGGCCCGGGGCACCGGTCGCTGTGGCGCCGGCCCGGTCCAGCGCGCGGATGCCGCGGGCGATGAGCATGCGGTTCCAGCGGCGGCGGTTCTGGTCCTTCAGCAGCACCGGCTCGCCGCCCGGACCGGTGCGGGCGGCCGTGCGGGACGCCTGGAACTCCAGCAGCGCGGTCAGACCGTGCACCTCCGGCTCCTTGGGCATCAGCGCGGACAGGACGCGGGCCAGGCGCAGCGCGTCCTCGCACAGGCCGGGGCGCAGCAGATCGTCGCCCGCGGTGGCCGCGTAGCCCTCGTTGAAGATCAGGTAGATGACGTCCAGGACGGAGCCGAGGCGGGCCTCGCGGTCGGGGCCGTAGGGCACCTCGAAGGCGACGTTCTGCTTCGCCAGGGTGCGTTTGGCGCGGACGATGCGCTGGGCGATCGTCGGCTCCGGGACGAGGTAGGCCCGGGCGATCTCGGCCGTGCTCAGGCCGCCGAGCAGGCGCAGGGTGAGCGCGGTGCGGGCCTCGGGCGACAGCACCGGGTGGCAGGCGGTGAAGACGAGCCGGAGCAGATCGTCGTCGATGTCGTCCGGGTCGGCGGGCTCGTCGTACGACGGCGGGGCCGTCTCCAGGTCCCGGCCGATCTCCTGCAGCTTGCGGGCGTAGGTCTCGCGGCGCCGGATCAGGTCGACGGCGCGGTGCCGGGCGGTCGCCATGAGCCAGGCGCCGGGGTTGCCGGGCACGCCGTCGCGGGGCCATTGCTCCAGGGCGGCGACCAGCGCGTCCTGCGCCAGTTCCTCGGCGATGCCGACGTCCCGCACGATCCGGGCGACGCCGGCGATGACCCGGGGCGACTCCAGGCGGAAGACGGTCTCGATCGTGTGCGCGGCGGTGGGCGCCGCGGTGGGCTGTGGTTCCACAGCCCACCATGCAACACCGCCGTACGGCACGGCGCCAGGCACTCAGCCCTCGGCGATCTCCCGCACCTCACAGGTCACGGTCCAGAAGTCCTCGTGGACCTGCAGGAACCGCTTGGTCCACTCCAGGGCCTCGGCCTTGTCCTTGCACTGCATGAGGGCGTAGCCGCCGACGGCCTCCTTGGTCTCGGTGAACGGCCCGTCGGTGACGGAGATCCTGCCGCCCTCCCAGCGCACCCGGGTGCCCTCGGCGGACGGGGTGAGCCCGGCGGTGTCGAGCATGACGCCGGCCTTGGTGACCTCCTCGATCAGCTCGCCCATCCGCTGCATCAGCTCGGGGCTGGGGCCCTCGGCGGGCGCGGAGGACTCGTCGATGCGCACGAGCGACAGGTAGCGGGGCATGGTGACTCCTTCGGTCGGGCGGCGGGGTCTCTTCCCCGCCGCTCACCCGTGCGTCGAACGGGAGGCACCCGGATCGACACGCTCGCCGAAGATTTTTCCGGCGGATTTTTCCGACGAACCTGTCCGGTCCTGGTCGGGGCCGTACCGGCTCAGCGCAGGGACGCCCACAGCTCGGTCGCCGCGGGCTCCTTCGCGATCACCCGGTTGGGATCGGAGGGGGCGGTGACGACCGGCATCATCACCGTCCTCGCATGGTCGGCCGTGAGGCCCTTCAGGCTCTGGCCGAGCCGCATCAGCTCGCTCAGGGAGTCCAGGCCGGTGTCGGTGGTGAGGCTCGCGGTGACCGCGTCGGCGACCCGGTACAGCTTGGCCGGGTCCGTGAGCAGGTCGGTGCCGGCCATCTGCTCCAGCAGGTCCTTGACCAGCATCTGTTGCAGTCCTATGCGGCCGAGGTCGCTGCCGTCGCCTATGCCGTGCCGGGTGCGGGCGAGCGCGAGGGCCTGGGTGCCGTTCAGATGGTGGCTGCCGGCCCGCAGGTGCAGATGGCTGTAGTCGTCGTCGATGTCCTGCGTGGTGGTGACGTCGACCCCGCCGAGCGCGTCGACCAGCTTGGCGAAACCGGAGAAGTCGATCTCGATGTAGTGGTCCATGCGGACGTTCGTGATCGACTCCACGGTCTTCACCGCGCACACCGGCCCGCCCACCTCGTAGGCGGTGTTGAACATCGCGCCGTACGCCTGCGCCGTCGAGCCGCCGGAGGCGAGCGGGCAGGACGGGCGGGTGACGAGGGTGTCGCGGGGGATGCTGACGACGGTGGCCTTCGTACGGCCCGCGTCGATGTGCACGACCATCGCCGTGTCCGAGCGGGCTCCGGAGCTGTCGCCGCCGCCGAGCTCCTTGTTGGCCTTGCCGCTGCGCGAGTCCGAGCCGAGGACCAGGATGTTCAGGGAGCCGGTCGGCAGCGGGGAGGCGGTGGCCGCCGGGGCGATCACCGCCCTCGCCGGGCGGTCGTCGCCGAGCGCGCTGTTGATGTCGACGCCCTTGATGTTGTGGTTGAGATGCCAGTACGCATAGCCGGCCACGGCCGTGCCCAGCACCAGGAATCCCGCCAGAGTGAGGCCGACGGCCTTCAGCGCTCCCGACCGCCGGCCCACTCGTCTGCCCGCGTCGCCTTGCTCCTCTTGTCGCGTCACGGTCAGGAACGTAAGTCCGAATTATTAGGGGACTGTTAGCGGAAGCTGCGAGAACCCGCTTTCTTGGGAAATTCTCATCCCAACGCCGCCCCGTAAGCCGGGGAAAGCCATCCGAAAGTTTCGGTCAGCCAACCGATTTGCTTCGGGGCAGTGTGGGGGGCGCCCACCTCATCCGTCACACGGCCGCGGGCGAGGCCGTGCTGCTGCGGACGACAAGGCTGGTCGCGAGCTCCACCCGGGTCGCCGCCCGGTCCTGCCGCTCGCGCCCCAGCTCCAGCACCAGCCGGGCGGCGGCCTCGGCCATCTCGGTCAGCGGCTGCCGTACGGTCGTCAGCGGCGGGCCGACCCAGCGGGCCACCGGCAGATCGTCGAAGCCGACCACACTGAGGTCCTCCGGGATGCGCAGGCCCAGCTCACGAGCGGCCTCGTACAGCCCGAGCGCCTGCAGGTCGTTGCCCGCGAACACGGCCGTCGGCCGGTCGGGGCGGCGCAGCAGCCGCAGGCCCAGGCGGTAGCCGGCGTCGTGGTGGAAGTCGCCGGCCACGATCAGCGAGGGGTCGACGGGCAGGCCGGCCGTCTCCAGGGCGGCGCGGTAGCCGTCGACGCGGGCCCGGCTGCACATCATCCTCGACGGGCCGCTGATCGCGCCGATCCGGGTGTGGCCGAGCTCGACCAGATGGCGGGTGGCGGCGAGTCCGCCCTGCCAGTTGGTGGCGCCGATGGACGGCACGTCCGGGCCGGGGTCGCCCGCCGGGTCCATCACCACGAACGGGATGGAGCGGCTGGTCAGCAGGGCCCGCTGGGACTCGTCGAGCCCGGACAGCACCAGCACCACGCCGTGCGGGCGGCGCGCGGCCACCTGGTCGGCCCAGGTACGGCCCGGGGTGAGCCGGCCGGCCGACTCGGACAGCACGACGCTCAGTCCGGCGTCCCGGGCCACGTTCTCCACGCCCCGGATGACCTCCAGCGCCCAGGCGCTCTCCAGCTCGTGGAAGACCAGGTCGATCAGCGGGGAGCGGGACGCCTCGGCGCGGCGGCGCCGGTAGCCGTGGGCGCGCAGGAGCTCCTCGACCCGGGTGCGGGTCGCGGGGGCGACATCGGCACGGCCGTTGAGCACCTTCGAAACAGTCGGAGCCGACACCCCGGCCGCACGGGCGATTTCGGCGAGGGTCGCCGTCTGCGTTTCTGCGGGCTTCGAAGGCTTCATGCCCGCGATCGTATCCCCGCCGTTACCCCTTGACGAAGGTCTGTGCGCGCCATAGGTTCCCGGAACATTCGATATCTCTAGCGAAACATTCGATACCATTCGTGAGCGACAGTCAGAGTGACGGGAGTTCCATGACCACCGCTCCTTGGCGCGACCCCGCCCTGCCCGCCGACGCGCGCGTGACCGACCTGCTCGCCCGGATGACCCTTCAGGAGAAGGCCGCCCAGCTGTACGGCGTGTGGGTGGGCGCCGCCACGGACGGCGACGGCGTGGCCCCCCTGCAGCGCGAGATGACCGCCGACGTCGACTGGGACGAGCTGATCACCCACGGCCTCGGCCAGCTGACCCGCTCCTTCGGCACCGCCCCCGTGGACCCGGCCCTCGGCGCCCGGGCCCTGGCCCGCGCCCAGCGCCGGATCGCCGCCGCCGGCCGCTTCGGCATCCCGGCCGTCGCCCACGAGGAGTGCCTGGCCGGGTTCACCGCCTGGCGCGCGACGGCCTACCCGGTGCCGCTCGCCTGGGGCGCGGCCTTCGACCCGGCGCTGGTGGAGGAGATGGGCCGGCGCATCGGCCACGACCTGCGCGCGTCCGGCGTCCACCAGGGCCTCGCCCCCGTCCTGGACGTGGTCCGCGACCCGCGCTGGGGGCGGGTGGAGGAGACGATCGGCGAGGACCCGTACCTGGTCGGCACGATCGGCACGGCGTATGTACGCGGCCTGGAGTCGGCCGGGGTCGTCGCCACGCTCAAGCACTTCGCCGGGTACGCGTCCTCGGCGGGCGCCCGCAATCTGGCGCCGGTCCGGGCGGGCGTACGGGAGTTCGCGGACCTCACCCTTCCCCCCTTCGAGATGGCGCTGCGCGAGGGCGGGGCCCGTTCGGTGATGGCGGCCTACACCGAGACCGACGGCGTGCCCGCCTCCGCCGACCCTCGCCTGCTGACCGAGCTGCTGCGCGAGGAGTGGGGCTTCACCGGCACGGTGGTCGCCGACTACTTCGGCATCGGGTTCCTTCAGAGCCTGCACCGGGTCGCGGCGGACGAGGCGGAGGCGGCGCACCGGGCGCTGGCCGCGGGCATCGACGTCGAGCTGCCGACCGTGAAGTGCTACGGCACCCCGCTCGTCACCGCCGTACGCGAGGGACGAGTCCCGGAGTCGCTGGTGGACCGGGCGGCCCGCCGCGTGCTGCTGCAGAAGTGCGAGCTGGGCCTGCTGGACCCGGACTGGCGGCCGGAGCCGCGGGGCACGGTGGACCTGGACTCGGCGGAGAACCGGGCCGTGGCCCGGCGGCTGGCCGAGGAGTCGGTGGTGCTGCTGGACAACCCCGGCGGGCTGCTGCCGCTGGCCCCCGGCACCCGGATCGCGGTGGTCGGCCCGCGCGCGGCGGACCCGCTCGCCATGCTCGGCTGCTACTCCTTCCCCGCCCACGTCCTCACCCACCACCCCGGCGTCCCGCTCGGCATCGGGATCCCCACGGTCCTGGACGCCCTGCGCACCGAACTCCCGGACGCCAAGGTCACGTTCTCCGAGGGCTGCGGCGTCTCGGACCCGGACACGAGCGGCTTCGCGGAGGCGGTGGCGCGGGCGGCGGAGGCGGACGTGTGCGTGGCGGTGCTCGGCGACCGGGCGGGCCTGTTCGGCCGGGGCACCTCGGGCGAGGGCTGTGACGTGGCCGACCTCCAACTCCCGGGAGTGCAGGGGGAGTTGCTGGACCGGCTGGTGGCGACGGGAGTCCCGGTGGTGCTGGTCCTGCTCACCGGGCGGCCGTACGCCCTGGGCCGCTGGCACGGCCGGCTCGGCGCGGTCGTCCAGGCCTTCTTCCCGGGCGAGGAGGGGGGACCCGCGGTGGCCGGGGTGCTGTCCGGCCGGGTGAACCCCTCAGGGCGGCTCCCGGTGAGCGTGCCGCGCGTGCCCGGCGGCCAGCCCTGGACCTACCTCCAGCCCCCGCTGGGCCTGGCCGGAGAGGTCAGCAGCCTGGACCCGACCCCGCTGTACCCGTTCGGCCACGGCCGCTCGTACACGACGTTCGCCTGGGAGGACGTCCGCGCCCCCGGGGCCGAGATCCCGACCGACGGCTCGTACGACCTCTCCGTCACCGTCCGCAACACCGGAGACCGCGCGGGCGCCGAGGTCGTCCAGCTGTATCTGCACGACCCGGTGGCGAGCGTGACCCGGCCCGACGTACGGCTGATCGGGTACCAGCGGGTGGAACTGCCGCCGGGCGTGTCCCGCCGGCTGACCTTCCGCTTCCACGCCGACCTGTCCTCGTTCACGGACCGCACGGGGGCACGGGTGGTGGAGCCGGGCGCGCTGGAGCTGCGGCTGGCCGCGTCGAGCACGGACGTACGGCACCGGGTGCGGCTGCGGCTGACGGGGCCGGTCCGGGCGGTCGGGCCCGGGCGGCGACTGCGGTGCGATGTGGTGGTGTCCCAGGGAACCGATTGAACCTCAGGGGGCGGGTGGAACGTATTGAGTCACGGCGAAGCACAGCGAACGTGCTTTCGCAAGACCCCTGACACGGGCGTTCAGGATGCTTTCAGGTTGCCCCTGACAGGGTCGTTGATCACCTGACACCCCCCACAGGAGCAACCTTGACGTCCGTGACGACCACGAAATCCGTCATGAAGAAACTGCCCGAGGTCACCCTCGCGTTCTGGATCATGAAGATCGCGGCGACGACCCTGGGCGAGACCGCGGGCGACCTGTTCGCGCAGACCCTCAAACTCGGCTATTTCCTCACCACCATCGCCCTGTTCCTGGTCTTCGTGGTGACGCTGGTGGTCCAGCTGCGCTCCGCGCACTACAACCCGTTCTTCTACTGGACCGTGATCCTGTCGACCTCCATGGCCGGCACCACCATGTCCGACTTCATGAACCGGGACGCCAGCGAGAAGTACCTCGCGAACGGCGCGACACGCCTCGGCTGGGGCCCGCAGGGGCTCGGCCTCGGCTACCCGGAGGGCGCCGCGATCCTGATCTCGATCCTGCTGCTGATCTTCCTCGGCTGGAAGCTGAGCGGGATGACCTTCCAGATCACCGAGATCGTCACCTTCCGGGGCGAGGCCCTGTTCTGGTCGGCGATCCTCGTCTCCAACACCCTCGGCACCTCGATGGGCGACTTCCTGTCCGACAGCTCGGGCCTGGGCTATCTGGGCGGCGCGTCCCTGGTGACCGGCCTCCTCCTGGTCCTCGTCGCCCTGATGAAGGTCCCGGCGGTGCCGAACGTCCTGCTCTTCTGGATCACGTTCGTGCTGACCCGCCCGCTGGGCGCCACGGCCGGCGACTTCCTGACCAAGCCGGTCGCCAAGGGCGGCCTGGACCTGGGGACGGCCGGTTCCTCGGCGGTGCTGCTCGCGGTGCTGTTCGGGCTGATGGGATACGCGCAGGTGAAGGAACGGCGGGCCGCGGCCCACGCTTTCGGCGGCCCCGAGGCGGCGGCGGTCCAGCCCGAGGAGGCCGGGCGCCGGTAACGCGAAACCCCGCCCGCGGATCACCGGGGGCGGGGTTTTCATGGAGCGCCGGGCAGGCCTTGCACCTGCATCTCCCCGCAGGAAGCGGGGCGTCTTTCCTTGGACCACCAACGCACTGCGATCTGGCCGGTTTTCCGTTTCCGGTTTCCTGCCGTTCGCTGTGTGATGATCATAGCGCAGGCCGGGGGGTTCTTGGCAACTCAGCCGTCGGCCACCGACTCGAACCGCCAGCGGTGCACCGGACGCGTCACCACCTCTTCCGCAGGCTCCGGCAGTTCGGGGATCCCGGCGTCGAACGGCGCGTCCCACCAGGTGATGACCAGGACGCGGTCCTGCGGCGCGCGCAAGGTCTCGCGGCGCAACGGCTCCGGGTCCAGCGGCTGTTCCCGCACCCAGGCCAGCAGTTCCTCGCCCCGGCCCTCGACGGCCCGGGCCTCCCACATCAGCGCCACGGTCACGAGTACAGGTTCTCCTTGCTGACCTCGTGCACATGGTCGTGGTCGCCGGGGACGTGCGGGTCCGTGACCGGCAGGGAGGAGTCGGCCGACAGGTCCCAGCCGGAGGCGGACCGGTTGCGGGCGACCATCTCGGCGCCGAGCGCGGCCACCATCGCGCCGTTGTCCGTGCACAGCTTGGGGCGCGGGACGCGGAGGCGGATGCCGGCCGCCTCGCAGCGCTCCTGGGCGAGCGCGCGCAGCCGGGAGTTGGCCGCGACGCCGCCGCCGATCATCAGGTGGTCGACGCCCTCGTCCTTGCAGGCGCGGACGGCCTTGCGGGTCAGGACGTCCACGACGGCCTCCTGGAAGGAGGCGGCCACATCGCGGACCGGGACCTCCTCGCCGGCCGCGCGCCTGGCCTCGATCCAGCGTGCCACGGCCGTCTTCAGGCCGGAGAAGGAGAAGTCGTAGGCCGGGTCGCGGGGGCCGGTCAGGCCGCGTGGGAAGGCGATCGCCTCCGGGTCGCCCTCGCGCGCGTACCGGTCGATGACCGGGCCGCCCGGGAAGCCCAGGTTCAGCACCCGGGCGATCTTGTCGAAGGCCTCGCCGGCCGCGTCGTCGATGGTCGAGCCCATCGGCCGGACGTCGGAGGTGATGTCCTCCGACAGCAGCAGGGACGAGTGGCCGCCGGAGACCAGCAGGGCCATCGTCGGCTCGGGCAGCGGGCCGTGCTCCAGCTGGTCGACGCAGATGTGCGAGGCGAGGTGGTTGACGCCGTACAGGGGCTTGCCGAGGGCGTAGGCATACGCCTTGGCCGCCGAGACGCCGACGAGCAGGGCGCCCGCGAGACCGGGGCCGGCGGTCACGGCGATGCCGTCGAGGTCCCTGGCGCTCACCCCCGCCTGCTGCAGCGCGCGGTCGATGGTCGGGACCATCGCCTCCAGGTGGGCCCGGGACGCCACCTCCGGTACGACACCGCCGAAGCGGGCGTGTTCGTCCACGCTGGAGGCGACGGCGTCCGCCAGCAGGGTGGTGCCGCGGACGATGCCGACGCCGGTCTCGTCGCACGAGGTCTCGATGCCGAGGACGAGAGGTTCGTCAGCCATTGATCTCGGTTCCTTGTACTGAAGAAGGGTCGGTCAGGCGCATGACCAGGGCGTCCACATTGCCCGGCTGGTAGTAGCCGCGTCTGAAGCCGATGGGTTCGAAGCCGTAGCGCTCGTAGAGCTTCTGGGCGCGGACGTTGTCGACCCGGCATTCGAGCATGACCTCGGCGCACTCGAAGGCGGTGGCCGCCCTCAGCAGCTCGGTCAGCAGCTGCCCGCCGAGGCCGGTGCCCTGCAGGCCGCGGGCCACGGCGATGGTCTGGATGTCGCCGACCGCGGCGGAGCCGCTGTCGGGTGCAGTGCCGGAGGCGGCGAGCCCGGCGTATCCGACGATCCGGCCGGCCTCCTCCGCCACGACGTACCGCCGGGTCGCCTCGGGACCCCGCGCGTGTGCCAGCTCGGACCAGAACATGCCCCGGGACCAGGCGTCCTCGGGGAACAGGTCCTTCTCCAGCTCCAGGACCGGGTCGATGTCCCACCAGCGCATCTCGCGCAGTCGTACGGTCACTTCGGGGTGACCACCTTGTAGTTCTTGGGCACCTGCGCGTCCGGGCGGCGCAGGTACAGCGGCCGGGGTGCGGGCAGTTCCTCGCCGGCGGCCAGCTTCTCCGCGGCGAGCGAGGCGAGGGCGGCGGCGGAGACGTGCTCGGGCTCGTGGGCGCTCGGGAACGTGTCCGGGTAGAGCAGCGCGCCCGCGCCCACCGAGGGCAGACCCGCGACCTGCCCGGCGATGTCGGCCGGCCGGTCGACAGCCGGGTCGGTCAGCCGGGTGCGGGAGTCGGCGTACGTCGCCCAGTAGACCTCCTTGCGCCGGGCGTCGGTCGCCACGACGAAGGGGCCCTTCTCGATGTCGGCGGCGTAGGCGAGGCCGTCCAGCGTGCACACGCCGTGGACGGGGACGCCGAGCGCCAGACCGAAGGTGTCGGCGGTCATGAGGCCGACGCGCAGGCCGGTGTAGGGGCCGGGGCCGATGCCGACGACGATGCCGGTGACGGCGTCCAGTCCGAGCCCGGCCTCGGCGAGCACACGGTCCACGGCCGGCAGCAGCAGCTCTCCGTGCCGGCGCGCGTCCACCTGACTCGACGAGGCGATGACGTCCGTGCCGTCGTGCAGCGCGACGGTGACGGCGGGTGTTGCGGTATCCAGAGCGAGCAAGAGCACGCGAACAGCCTACGGCGCCCGCGCCGCGTGCATGGCCGTCCGGGGCGGACGGTCACTGACTGCTACGGTCTGTACGAAGTACGACATATCGCATGAGACACAGCGCACGAGTACACAGCGCACGAGGCAGGGCGCACGAGGCAGAGGTGGGCGCACGTGGCAGGGACCAGCTCGGCGATCGTGGCCGGCCTCACCGCGGCGGCCCTCGGAGCCGTCGGCTTCCTCGCCTTCCAGGCCCGGGCGAACGTACCGGCGAGCCTGAGCGGCAGGCCCGGCCCGAACGCGGCCGCGGTGACCGCCACGGCACACCGGCACAGCCCGACCGCAGTGCCGGGCGGGTCCGGTACGGGTGAACGGGTCGTGTACTCGGTGGACGACGACCGGGTCTGGCTGGTCGACACCGGGAACCGGCTGGAGCGCAGCTTCAAGGTCGACCCTGGCACGGTCGACCCTCCGCCGGGCATGTACTGGGTCACGTCCCGGTCGAGCGCGACCACCGGCACGGACGGGGTTCCCGTCGAGCATGTGGTCCGGTTCACCAGCGTGGACGGGATCGCGATCGGGTTCAGCGCGGCGGTCGCTCCGCGGACGGCTGCCGGTCCGAAGGTGCGGACCGGGGGGATTCGGGAGAGCCGGGCCGACGGGGATGCGATGTGGATGTTCGCGACGATCGGGGTGCGGGTGGTGGTCGTGCGTTAAGCCGCCGCTCGTGGGTCCCGCGAGGTGTCCTCGGGCGTGTGCGGCGCCTCTTTGGGACGCGGGCGCTCCTCAGGGGCCCGGGGTGGACGGGAGACCGCCTTCGCCGCCTCGCATGACGCCAAGAGGTCGCGCATGGACACGGCGGTGGAACCGGACTCGGTCATGGGACGCCTCCTGACGTGCGGGGGCGGGCGTAGTTAGGTACGCCTAACTACGGGCTGGACACCATGTGACCACGCCCGGTACGTTCCGCGCAACATGTTGCCGACGGCCTGTCGGAATCCTGGCGCTCAGGCTGCGAGCGTCTCCAGGCCCGCGTCCGCCCAGCGCTCCCCCAGCCCCGTGACGGTGACGTGCCGTACCTCGTCCGTGGTGTCGCCGACGGAGCGGTGGATGACGACCTGGAGCCGGTCCTCGGTCAGCTCCTCGACCTTGCCCTCGCCCCACTCCACGACGATCACCGAGTCGGGCAGCGAGACGTCGAGGTCGAGGTCCTCCATCTCGTCCAGGCCGCCGCCGAGCCGGTAGGCGTCCACGTGGACCAGGGGCGGGCCGTCGCCGAGGGAGGGGTGAACCCGGGCGATCACGAAGGTCGGGGAGGTGACCGCGCCGCGCACGCCGAGCCCCTCGCCGAGCCCGCGGGTCAGCGTGGTCTTGCCCGCGCCGAGCTCACCGCTGAGCATCACCAGGTCACCCGCGCGCAGCAGCTTGGCCAGCCTGCGGCCCAGTTCCCGCATCTGCTCGGGCGCGGTGATCGTGAGCCGGGTCTCAGCGGGGTTCTGCGGTGCTGCTGGTGCTTCCATAGCCCATAACCGTAGCTCCTGCGGGTACCGCACCCGCCCGGGTGAGCAGGTCGGCGAGGCGGTCGGTGACCACTTCCGGGTGTTCCAGCATCACCAGGTGCCCGGCGTCCGGGACGAGGACCAGCTCGGCCTCGGGCAGCAGGTCGGCTATGGCCTCGCTGTGCTCGCTGGGCGTGACCAGGTCCTGGACACCGGCCAGGACCAGCACGGGCATGTCCCGGAAACAGGCGAGGGCCTCGGTCTTGTCGTGGTCGGTGAAGGCCGGGTAGAACTCGGCGACCACGTCGATCGGCGTGGACTCGATCATCCGCTCCGCGAACCGTTCGACGGCCGGGTCGACGTCCCGCCCCGCGAACGAGTAGCGCTTGATGATCCCGGCGAACAGGTCGGCGGTGGCCCGGCGCCCCTTCTCCACCAGCTCGGCCTGCTGCCCGAGCGCCTTCAGCACTCCGGGCAGGATCCGGCGCACGGCGTTGACGCCGGCGAGCGGCAGCCCGAAGTTGACCTCGCCGAGCCGCCCGGACGAGGTACCGACGAGGGCGGTGGCGACGACCCGCTCCGCGATCAGCTCGGGGAAGTGGGCGGCGAGCGCCATGATCGTCATGCCGCCCATCGAGTGGCCGACCAGCACGACCGGGCCCTCCGGTGCGGCGGCGTCGAGGACGGCCTTCAGATCGCGGCCGAGCTGGTCGATGGTGACCGGCACCCGGTCCCGGGTCTGGGCCACGCCCCGCCCGGAGCGGCCGTGGCTGCGCTGGTCCCAGTGCACGGTGCGCACGACCCCGCGCAGGGCCGCGCGCTGGAAGTGCCAGGAGTCCTGGCTGAGGCAGTAGCCGTGGCAGAAGACGACGGTGACCGGGGCGGGGGCCTTACGGCCGAACAGCCGGCGCCGGCGCGGGGAGACGTTCGGGCCCGGGTCGGGCTCGACCTCGTCGACCTCGTAGTACAGCTCGGTGCCGTCGTCGGCGATCGCCTTGCCGGGGGTGCCGCGCAGGGTGCCGTAGGGGCCCGCGGAGTCCAGCGCGAGCCGGGCCTTCCTGCGCATCCCGCGCCCCACTGTCATCCGCTCTATGGCGACGCCGGCCGCTGCACCCGCGGCGATCACCCCTATCGCGGCACCGGCGATGCCGGTCGCTTTGCGCCAGCTGCCGACCGCCCCCGCGGCGGAGGCGGCCGCCGAGGCGACGACGTCCGCCACGGCCTCGGCACTGCTCTCGCTCACGTACCGCTCCTCTTCGCCGTACTGCAGTTCGCTGGGTTGGTGCGACGATGGTGCCTGTGCTCCGGCGGTAACAGGTATGACCGGAGTTACACGTGATCCCGGTCGCGCGCCCCCAACGGGTTACCCGGGTCCTTCCCCGTTCGCATGGACACGGTCACATGAACGCGTCACACGGACGCGTCACATGGGCGCCGCCGCTCGGACGCCGTCACACGGACCCGTTCACATAGACGCGCGGAACCCGGGTTCCGATGCGCGTGACGATTTCGTATGCAATCGTGCCGCAGGCCTGCGCCCAGTCCTCGGCGGTGGGCTCACCGCGATCACCGGGCCCGAACAGCACGGCCTCGCTGCCCACCGCGGGCTCGTCGCCGCCGAGGTCCACCACGAACTGGTCCATGGCCACCCGGCCGGCGACCGTGCGCCACTTGCCGTCGACCAGCACCGGACCGGTGCCGGAGGCGTGCCGGGGGATGCCGTCCGCGTAGCCCACCGGCACCAGGCCGAGCGTGGTCTCGCCGGGCGTGACGTAGTGGTGGCCGTAGCTGATGCCGTGCCCGCCGGGTACGTGCTTGACCAGGGCCAGCGAGGCGCTGAGCGTCATCACCGGGCGCAGCCCGAAGTCGGCCGGGGTGCCCAGCTCCGGGCTGGGTGAGATGCCGTACAGGGCGATACCCGCGCGGACCAGGTCGAAGTGGGTCTCGGGCAGGGTGAGGGTGGCGGGCGAGTTGGCGATGTGCCGCACCTCGGGGCGCACCCCCTGCTGCTCGGCGTACGCCAGCATCTCCCGGAAGCGGCCGAGCTGGGCGGCGATGGAGGGATGGCCGGGCTCGTCGGCGCAGGCGAAGTGCGACCACAGCCCGGTGACCTTCACCAGCCCCTCGGCCTCGGCGCGCAGGGACTCGGCGACCAGCTCGGCCCAGTCCGCCCCGGGCTGGCAGCCGTTGCGGCCGAGCCCGGTGTCGGCCTTGAGCTGCACGCGCGCGTGCCGCCCGGCCTCCCTGGCCGCCGCGACGACCTCGCGCAGCGCCCACATACCGCTCACCGACACGTCGATGCCGGCCTCGATCGCCTGCCGCCAGGGGCCGCCCGGCACCCACAGCCAGCACAGGAGGGGATCCTGCAGTCCGGCCGCGCGCAGCGCGAGGGCCTCCTCGGGCGTGGCCGTGCCGAGCCAGGTCGCGCCCGCTGCCAGGGCCTCGCGGGCGCAGGCCGCCGCCCCGTGGCCGTAGCCGTCGGACTTGACCACGGCCATCAGGGCCGCGCCCGGCGTCCGGGCACGCAGGGCGCGCACATTGGCCCGCAGGGCGCCCAGATCGATCTCGGCACGGGCGCGCAGGGGGGCGGTCGGCACAGTCGCAGTCTCACTCATCGCGCCCCCAGTCTCTCAGAGGGCCGTCAGGGCCCCGGTCGCAGTCTCGGGAACTCAGGTACCCGGCCGCTTCCCCCATACGTAGACGTGGTCGCCCTTCTTCAGAACGTCCCACAGTCTGGCGGCGTCGCCGAGTGTCAGGTTGACGCAGCCGTAGGAGCCGACGGTGGTGTAGATGCTGCCGTAGACGGCGTGGAAGGCCTCGCCGCCGTCGAAGAACTGGGCGTACGGCATGGGCTGGTCGTACAGGGTCGACCAGTGGTTCTTGTGCCGCCAGTAGATGGTGTGCCAGCCCTTGCGCGTGAGATGCCCCGTGCGCCCGCTGCGCATGGGCACGGGCCCGAACTCCACCTCGGAGCCCTTCTGGACCCAGGTGAGCTGACGGTCCAGATCGACACAGGCGACCTTGTACGACCGGACGGGGCACTTCCTGGCGGCGTTCGGGTTCTTCCTCGCCGAGACGAGCATCATGGTCGACCAGGTGACGGGCCCGGCGAAGCCGATGGCGGGCTTGATCTTGTACTTGAGCTGGAAGGCGCGGACGGCCTTGCAGTCGGCGGCGGACTGCTTCCCGTCGACCTTCAGCTTCAGCCACTTCTCCACCTGCCGCTGATAGGGCCCGGCCTGCTTGCTGCACGTCGCCTTGCCGACGGCGTCGGCGAGCGGCACGTACTCGATGAGGTCGTACGTCCCCGGCGCCGCGGGCTCGGGTTCCACGGCGTCCTCCTGGGCGCTGGGCGTGTACACCTTCGGCGGCAACGCCTGGTCGGGCGTGTCGATCTGCCAGGGCCGGCCCGGCCCGGGGGCGACACCGGGGACCAGCTCGGGGGCGGGGGCAGGGGCGGGGGGCACGGGAGCGCCGGCCGCGGGGGCGCCGGCCGCCGAGGAGGCCATGGCGGTGCCGGCCGCCGGGAGAGCCGTCGCGGTGGCGAGCAGCACCGCGACGCCTCTGGACGCGATTCGTCTGCTGATCATGCGATCAGCCAAGCGTGGGGCTCCGCCGGATCAGCGGTGCCGCGCGGGAGGGTCACCCCGGGGGGTGGACCTGGGTACGCCGGTGGTCGTCAGGGTGCGGCTGCGCGGGTGGGGGCGGCGGCTTCGAGGCGGCCCCGCCGCTGCGGGCAGTCGTGCCGCACCGCAGCACCGGTCCCCCCTGTCGGCTACAGCGCGCGCACGTCCCTCCAGGCCTCCGGAATCTGTTCGGCCACGTCATGCGCCCCCGCCGGCGCCCCGTTCGCCGCGAACCTCCCCGCCAGGCCGTGCAGATACGCCGCCGCGCTCCCCGCGTCCAGCGCGGACAGGCCCGCCGCCAGCAGCGACCCGGCGAGGCCCGACAACACGTCACCGCTGCCCGCCGTGGCCAGCCAGGAGGTCCCCGTGGCGTTCACCCGCACGGCCCCGCCCCCGGCGTCGGCGACCAGGGTCGTGGAGCCCTTCAACAGCACCGTCGCCCGGTACGCCGCCGCCAGCTCCCGTACCGCGGCCAGCCGGCCCCCCTCGACCTCCTCGCGCCGTACCCCGAGCAGCGCGGCCGCCTCCCCGGCATGGGGCGTCATCAGGGTCGGTGCCGTACGCCCGCGCACCGCGTCCCGGTCGGCCAGCCGCAGCCCGTCCGCGTCGAGCAGCACCGGCACGTCCGCCCGGAGCACCTCGGCGACGCTCGCCGCGTCCTCCCCGGCGCCCGGCCCGACCACCCACGCCTGTACCCGCCCCGCCTTCGCCGGCCCCTGGTCGGACACCAGCGTCTCCGGGAAGCGGGCGATGACCGCCTCCCCCGCGGGCCCGACGTACCGCACGGCCCCCGCCCCGCCCCGCAGCGCCCCGGAGACGGCGAGCACGGCGGCGCCGGGATAGCGCGCGGACCCGGCGGCGATGCCGACGACCCCGCGCCGGTACTTGTCGCTCTCCGCGGCGGGCACCGGCAACAGCCGTGCCACATCGGCGTGTTGCAGGGCGTGGAGCTCGGGCCCGGCGGGCAGGTCGAGACCGATGTCGACGAGTCGCACCACCCCGGCGTACTCCCGCGCCGGATCGATCAGCAGGCCCGGCTTGTACGTTCCGAAGGTCACCGTCAGATCGGCCCGGATCGCCGCCCCCCGCACCTCCCCGGTGTCCGCCTCGACCCCGCTGGGCAGGTCCACGGCCACCACGGCGGCCCGGGACCGCCCGGCGGCCAGGGCCAGGGCCTCGGCCTCGGGCCGCAGCCCGCCCTTGCCGCCGATCCCGACGATCCCGTCCACGACGAGGTCGGCCCGCTCGATCAGCCCGCCGGCGGAATCGGCCGCGGCGACCGCGCCCCCCGCCCGCCGCAGCGCGGCGAGTCCGCCCGCGTGCGCCCGCTCGGGCGTCAGGAGTACGGCCGTGACCCCGGCCCCGCGCCGGGCCAGCCGCGCCCCGGCGTACAGCGCGTCCCCGCCGTTGTCGCCGCTGCCGACGAGCAGCACCACCCGGCTGCCGTACACCCGTCCGAGCAACTCGGCGCAGGCGGCGGCCAGCCCCGCGGCGGCCCGCTGCATCAGCGCACCCTCCGGCAGCCGCGCCATCAGGGCCCGTTCGGCCGCCCTCACCGTCTCCACGCTGTACGCACTACGCATGGCACCGAGTCTGCCCCGGAACCACCACCGCCCACACCCGGGGGGCTCAGCCCTCGGCCACCACCACGGCCGAGGCGACGCCCGCGTCATGACTGAGCGACACATGCCAGGACCGCACACCCAGCTCCGCGGCCCGCGCGGCCACGGTGCCCGTCACCCGCAGCCGGGGCTGCCCGCTGTCCTCGACGTACACCTCGACATCGGTCCAGTGCAGCCCGGGCGGTGCCCCCAGCGCCTTCGCCAGCGCCTCCTTGGCGGCGAACCGGGCCGCGAGCGAGGCGACCCCGCGCCGTTCCCCGCTGGGCAGCAGCAGTTCCCGCGCCACGAACAGCCGGTCGGCCAGCCCGGGCGTCCGCTCCAGGGACGCGCGGAACCGGTCGATCTCGGCGACGTCGATCCCCACTCCGATGATGCTCATGCCGGGCAGCCTACGGTCGCGGACCCGGCCGCACCCGCCCACCTGCCGAAACCCGACTGCCGGTCAGGGCCCGTGCCGTCTACGCTCCGTCCATGACATCCCAGGCCTATCTCTCCGAACTCTTCTCGCTGGACGGCCGTGTCGCCGTGGTGACCGGCGGCAGCTCCGGCATCGGCCGGGCCATCGCCGGGGCGCTGGCGCGGGCCGGCGCGAGCGTGGTGGTCGTGGCCCGCACCAAGGAGCAACTGGAGGAGACCGTCGGCGAGTTGACGGCCGAGGGCGGCCGGGCCGGCTGGGTCGCGGCCGACCTGGGCACCCGCGACGGTGCGCGCGCGGCCGCCGAGGAGGCCGCCGGTGTCTTCGGCGAGCCGGACATCCTCGTCAACTCCGCCGGGATCAACCTGCGGCCGCCGATGGGCGAACTGGGCGAGGACGTGTGGGACACCACCATGGCCGTGAACCTTCAGGCGCCCTTCCTGCTGGGGCAGCGGTTCGGGCCCGGCATGGCGGAGCGCGGCTTCGGCCGGATCATCCACCTCACCTCCCAGCAGGCCCACCGCGCCTTCGTGCAGAGCGGGGCGTACGGCGTCTCCAAGGGCGCGCTGGAGTCGCTGGCCCGCTCGCAGGCCGAGGCCTGGTCGCCGTACGGCGTCACCGTCAACACCCTGGTGCCGGGGTTCGTGATGACGCCGCTCAACCGGCGGCTGTCGTCCGACCCGGAGAAGGTGGCCGCCCTGGCCGCCCGCACGATGACCGGCCGCAACGGACTGGCCGAGGACTTCGAGGGCGCGGCCGTCTTCCTCGCGAGCCGCGCCTCCGCCTATGTCACCGGCCAGTCGATCTTCGTGGACGGCGGCTTCTCGGTGCACTGAGCCCGCGCCCGAAACGGGCACCCGGCAGACGAGTGGCCGCACCCGCCCCTACTCGACCGTGACCGACTTGGCCAGGTTGCGCGGCTGATCCACCTCGTTCCCCCGGGCGGTGGCCAACTCGCACGCGAAGACCTGGAGCGGCACCGTCGCCACCAGCGGCTGCAGCAGGGTCGGGGTGGCCGGGACGCGGATCAGGTGGTCGGCGTACGGGACCACCGCCTCGTCGCCCTCCTCCGCGATCACGATCGTGCGCGCCCCACGGGCCCGGATCTCCTGGATGTTGGAGACGATCTTGTCGTGCAGGACCGAGCGGCCGCGCGGCGACGGGACGACGACCACGACCGGCACGTCCTCCTCGATCAGCGCGATCGGGCCGTGCTTCAGCTCGCCCGCGGCGAAGCCCTCCGCGTGCATGTAGGCGAGTTCCTTGAGCTTCAGGGCGCCTTCGAGGGCGACCGGGTAGCCCACGTGCCGGCCCAGGAACAGCACCGTGTTCTTCGACGCCAGGCTCCGGGCCAGCTCACGCACCGGCTCCATCGTCTCCAGGACCTGCTCGACCTCCACCGAGATGCGGGACAGGTCCTTGATCACGGCCTGGATCTCGTCGCCCCACTTGGTGCCGCGCACCTGGCCCAGGTACAGCGCCACCAGGTAGCAGGCCACCAGCTGGGTCAGGAACGCCTTGGTGGAGGCCACGGCGACCTCCGGTCCGGCGTGCGTGTAGAGCACCGCGTCCGACTCGCGCGGGATCGTCGAGCCGTTGGTGTTGCAGATCGCCAGCACCTTGGAGCCCTGCTCGCGGGCGTGGCGCAGTGCCATCAGGGTGTCCATGGTCTCGCCGGACTGGGAGATGGCGATGACCAGGGAGCGGCCGTCCAGGATCGGGTCCCGGTAGCGGAACTCGCTGGCCAGCTCCACCTCGCACGGGATGCGCGTCCAGTGCTCGATGGCGTACTTGGCGATCAGGCCGGCGTGGAAGGCCGTACCGCACGCGACGATGACGACCTTGTCGATCTCCCGCAGCTCGGAGGGCGAGATGCGGACCTCGTCCAGCGTCAGCGAACCCGACGGGTCGATGCGGCCCAGCAGCGTGTCGGCGACCGCCTTGGGCTGCTCGGCGATCTCCTTGAGCATGAAATAGTCATAACCCCCCTTTTCCGCGGCGGAGGCGTCCCAGTCCACGTGGTAGCTGCGGACCTCGGCCGGGCGGCCGTCGAAGCCCGTCACCGTCACGCGGTCGCGGCGCAGCTCCACCACCTGGTCCTGGCCCAGCTCGATCGCCGAGCGCGTGTGGGCGATGAACGCGGCGACGTCCGAGGCCAGGAACGCCTCACCCTCTCCAACGCCCACCACCAGCGGCGAGTTCCGCCGCGCGCCGACGACCACGTCCGGCTCGTCGGCGTGCACCGCGACCAGCGTGAACGCGCCCTCCAGCCGCCGGCACACCAGCCGCATGGCCTCCGCGAGGTCCGCGCCGGCGGAGAACTCCTCGGCCAGCAGGTGGGCGACGACCTCGGTGTCCGTCTCGGAGGTCAGTTCGTGGCCGCGCTCGGCGAGTTCGGCCCGCAGGACGGCGAAGTTCTCGATGATGCCGTTGTGGACGACGGCGACCCGGCCCGCGTTGTCGAGATGCGGGTGGGCGTTGGCGTCCGTGGGGCCGCCGTGCGTGGCCCAGCGGGTGTGGCCGATGGCCGTCGGGCCCGTCGGCAGCGGCCGTTCGGCCAGCGCCTTCTCCAGGTTGACCAGTTTCCCGGCCTTCTTCGCCGCGGCCAGCCCGCCGTCGGCCAGCACGGCGACACCCGCCGAGTCGTAACCCCGGTACTCCAGCCGCTTCAGCCCGGCCATCACGACCTCGAGCGCCGACTGTGATCCTACGTATCCAACGATTCCGCACATGAGTCGCAGCCTACGACCCGCGAACGGCCCGAACTGGCCTCCGCCTGCCCGAAATCGGAAATTCCCACCGCCGTACGAGGGCCGTTTCGTGGTCGAACGGTCCGGTGCGGGGACGGCGCCGCGACGTTCCACGGGCACGCCTCGGAAACACGTCGCCCGGCCGTCAGGGACATCACCGGGAGACCTGGGCCACCGCTTCCCCCTCACTGGAGGCGTGACGGAGCCCACCCGCCGTCGTGTTCAAACTCCGTTAACAATGGACTGTGATCTCACCGGTCTCCTCGATGCCCCGGAGCGCCCACCGGCACAGGCCGGAGGCGACTCCCTACGTCGACCTCACCCGCGCCGAGTGGAGCGCGCTGCGCGACAAGACGCCGCTGCCGCTCACCGCCGAGGAGGTGGAGAAGCTGCGCGGTCTGGGCGACGTGATCGACCTGGACGAGGTGCGGGACATCTACCTCCCGCTGTCCCGGCTCCTCAACCTCTACGTCGGCGCCACGGACGGCCTCAGAAGCGCGCTGAACACCTTCCTCGGCGAGCAGGGCTCCCAGTCCGGCACCCCGTTCGTCATAGGCGTCGCCGGCTCGGTGGCCGTAGGGAAGTCCACCGTCGCCCGCCTGCTGCAGGCGCTGCTCTCCCGCTGGCCCGAGCACCCAAGGGTGGAGCTGGTGACCACGGACGGCTTCCTGCTGCCCACCAAGGAGCTCCAGGCGCGCGGCCTGATGTCGCGGAAAGGTTTCCCCGAGTCCTACGACCGCCGGGCCCTGACCCGTTTCGTCGCCGACATCAAGGCGGGCAAGGCCGAGGTCACGGCCCCCGTCTACTCCCACCTCATCTACGACATCGTCCCGGACCAGAAGCTCACGGTCCGCCGCCCCGACATCCTGATCGTCGAGGGCCTGAACGTGTTGCAGCCCGCCCTGCCCGGCCAGGACGGCCGCACCCGGGTCGGTCTCGCCGACTACTTCGACTTCAGCGTGTACGTCGACGCCAGTGCCGAGGACATCGAGCGCTGGTACCTCAGCCGCTTCAGGAAGCTGCGCCAGACCGCCTTCCAGGACCCGGACTCCTACTTCCGCAAGTACACCCAGGTCTCCGAGGACGAGGCCCTGGACTACGCCCGCACCCTGTGGCGGACGATCAACAAGCCCAACCTGGTCGAGAACATCGCCCCCACCCGCGGCCGGGCCACCCTTGTGGTCCGCAAGGGACCGGACCACAAGGTCCAGCGGCTGAGACTGCGCAAGCTCTAGACAGGGGCCTCTAGAACACTCTTTCGCAGTTGACGACGGTGTCGCCGGGGTCGCGGAACACCGTGTCGGTGCCACCGCCGCAGTTCACGACGTCACCGCCGGCGTTGTCCTGCACACCGATCGTGTCGTTGCCGCCGTTGGTGGTCACCATGTCGACGCCCGTACCGGCGTCGACGGTGGAGTTGACCGGAGCCATGGAACCGTCGAAGGTGTCGTTCCCGTCGCCCAGTTGGACCGCGATGCTGGTGACAACGCCGCAGTCGGCGCTGTTGGGGTCGTTGGGCACTCGGGTGCACCCTGGACCGACCGCGATGCCCGTGGTGTCGGTGAAGATCAGATGGTGGGTGATGGGGTCGACTCTGGCCGTGACGTGGTTCGCCACGCCGGAGCGGGCCTGGAGCAAAGCCATGCCGAAGAGCCGGAACGCCGTGGAGCCCGGTGTCTGGGCGGCGGCCGGGGTGGCGGCCGAGGTGACGACCAGTCCCGCCACCAGGGCCGGACCGACCGCTCGCTTCAAGGTACTGCTCACGATCTTCATGCTGGGTTTTCTCACTTCCGTCGAGGGGGGCGCGTCACACGGGACGGCCTCGACGGAAGGGATACCGACAGCGATCGATCACGCATCCTTTATTAGGTTCATAGAGTGACTCGCGTCGCGCGAAAGGACGCACACGTGTGGGACGTCCGGGGCAGGAAGCACTCCCGCCCCGGCCGCATCCCGCTGGACTAACCCAGAGCCGACTTCACCGCGTCGGCCAGCCGGCCGGCCACCGACCGCGCCTGGTCGATGTCCGCCGCCTCGACCATCACCCGCACCAACGGCTCGGTGCCGGACGGCCGGAGCAGCACCCGTCCCGTCTCCCCCAGCTCCCGCTCCGCCTCGCTGACGGCGGCCGCGAGTTCGGCCGAGGTCCTGACCCGGGACCTGTCCACGTCCGGCACGTTGATGAGCACCTGCGGCAGCCGCTCCATCACCGACGCCAGCTCGCGCAGGCTGCGGCCGGTCTCGGCGACCCGCGCCGCCAGCAGCAGCCCGGTCAGCGTGCCGTCACCGGTGGTCGCGTGGTCGAGGACGATGACGTGCCCGGACTGCTCGCCGCCGAGGGCGAACCCGTGCTCCTTCATCTCCTCCAGCACATACCGGTCGCCGACGGCGGTCTGCACCAGGCGGATCCCGGCCTTCTCCATCGCCAGCTTGAAGCCCAGGTTGGACATCACGGTGGCGACGACGGTGTCGGCCCGCAGCGCGGAGTGCTCCCGCATGGCGAGCGCCAGCACGGCGAGGATCTGGTCGCCGTCGACCTCCTCGCCGGTGTGGTCCACGGCCAGGCACCGGTCGGCGTCGCCGTCGTGCGCGATGCCGAAGTCGGCGCCGTGCTCGACCACCGCGGCCTTGAGCAGGCCCAAGTGGGTCGAGCCGCAGCCGTCGTTGATGTTCAGACCGTCCGGCGCGGCGCCGATCGTGACGACCTCGGCGCCGGCCCGCGCGAACGCCTCCGGCGAGACCCCCGAGGCCGCGCCGTGCGCTTCGTCCAGGACGATCTTCAGTCCGTCGAGCCGGTTCGGGAGGACGGACAGCAGGTGGCCGACGTACTGCTCGAAGCCCTCGGCGTACGACCGCACGCGGCCCACGCCCGCACCCGTCGGCCGCTCCCACGGCTCGCCGTGCCGGTGGGAGTCGTACACCGCCTCGATCCGGTCCTCCAGCTCGTCGGCGAGTTTGTGGCCGCCGCGGGCGAAGAACTTGATGCCGTTGTCCGGCATCGCGTTGTGGCTGGCGGAGAGCATCACGCCCAGGTCGGCGCCGAGCGCGCCGGTCAGATACGCCACCGCGGGCGTCGGCAGCACACCGACGCACAGCACGTCCACGCCGGCGCTCGCGAGGCCGGCGACCACGGCCGCCTCCAGGAACTCCCCGGACGCCCGCGGGTCCCGACCGACCACCGCCGTCGGCCTGTGGCCCTCGAAACTGCCCGCCTCGGCGAGCACGTGGGCCGCCGCAACGGACAGGCCGAGCGCCATCTCGGCCGTCAGGTCCGCGTTGGCGACGCCGCGCACGCCGTCCGTGCCGAAGAGTCGTCCCACTTGTCCTCCATCCGATCGCACAAGCCTTTGAGCACCTGAGCGTCTTGTGTCGTTATACGCCCTCGACTGGGATAAACGAACGCCCCGACGGCACATGTGGCGTGCCGCCGGGGCGTTCGGAGTACGAGCAGGCGACGCTTAGCGCTTGCTGTACTGCGGAGCCTTGCGGGCCTTCTTCAGACCGGCCTTCTTCCGCTCGACCGCGCGGTCGTCGCGGCGCAGGAAGCCGGCCTTCTTCAGCGGGCCGCGGTTGTTGTCGACGTCGGCCTCGTTCAGGGCACGGGCGACACCGAGACGGAGGGCACCGGCCTGGCCGGAGACACCGCCACCGGCGATGCGGGCGATGACGTCGTAGCGGCCGTCGAGCTCGAGCACCTTGAAGGGCTCGTTGACTTCCTGCTGGTGCACCTTGTTCGGGAAGTAGTCCTCGAGGGTGCGACCGTTGATCTTCCACTTGCCGGTGCCCGGAACGATCCGGACGCGGGCGATGGCGTTCTTGCGGCGGCCCAGGCCGGCGGCCGGCTGGGGCTCGCCGAAGCGGGAGGCCAGGGACTCCGAGGTGTACTCGCCCTCGACGGGGACCTCGGACTCGGTGGTGTAGCTCTCGATGTCGATCTCTTCGATCGGCTGCTCGGCAGTGGTCTCGGCCACGATTCTCCTCAGATTCTCTTCAGTCTTAGGGGGTGGCCGGACTTACTGCGCGACCTGGGTGATCTCGAACGGCACCGGCTGCTGGGCAGCGTGCGGGTGCTGGTCGCCCGAGTAGACCTTCAGCTTCGTGAGCATCTGACGGCCCAGGGTGTTCTTGGGGAGCATGCCCTTGACGGCCTTCTCGATGGCCTTCTCGGGGTTCTTGGCGAGCAGCTCGTCGTAACGGACGGAGCGCAGACCACCCGGGTAGCCGGAGTGGCGGTACGCCATCTTCTGGGTCCGCTTGTTGCCGGAGAGGTGCACCTTGTCCGCGTTGATGATGATGACGAAGTCACCAGCGTCGACGTGGGGCGCGTAGATCGGCTTGTGCTTGCCCCGGAGAAGGGTCGCTGCAGTGGTGGCGAGACGGCCCAGGACAACGTCCTGAGCGTCGATGACGTGCCACTGGCGCGTCACATCGCCGGGCTTGGGGCTGTACGTACGCACGGTTCGTAGCCTTCGCTTCGAGTGAATGGTCCTGAACAGGTCACCGAAACGATCACGACAGCCTGGACCGCACGGCGGCGACGCATACCGCGTACATGGGGTCGCTGGTCATCGGCCCGGTGGACCGGTGTAAGGGCCCGTCCCGTGAGAATGAGCAAGCCAATACACAACGAACAAGCAGAATACCGGGGTCGTCGGCGAGGGTCAAAACGAGCGATCAGCGTGCCGAGCCGCGCCCCCCGTCTAAGATGCGCCCCATGAGTTACGGGCAGGGGGGACCCCAGTCTCAGTGGGATCCCTGGAAACCGCATTCCCAGCAGCAGTCCTGGAACAGCGGCGGTGACGACGGAACCCCGGACTGGGCAGCGCTCGCCGAGGCATCGGAGAGCCGCAACAAGCGCCGCAAGCTGCTCTTCGTCGGCGCCGGCGCGGTCGCCACGGTCGCCGTCGGCACGGCCGTCGCCATGGCCGTCGTCTCCGCGAACAGCGGCAACGACGCCCACGGCACGCCCACGAACCTGCCCGTGAGCGGTTCCGTGCCCAGCGGCTCGGCCACGCCGTCCTTCGCGCCCACCAGCGCCCCGCCGCCGCTGGACCCCAAGGACTTCATATCCAGCGCCAAGAAGGACACCGCCCCGCTCAGCGCCGACACGCTCTTCCCGGGCACCCAGCTGACCATGGGCACCACCGTGTACAAGAAGGGCGCCACGGCCGACACCACGAACTGCGCCTCGGCCGCCGGCGGCAACCTGCCGAAGATCCTCACCGCGGGCGGCTGCACCCGCCTGATCCGCGCGACCTACACCAGCGGAGGCGTCGCGATCACCGTCGGCGTCGCCGTCTTCGACGACCAGGCGCAGGCCACGAAGGTCAGGAAACAGGCCACCAAGAAGGCCGTGGTGCGCTCCCTGCCCGGCAAGGGCGTCAAGGACTTCTGCAACGCCGCGATCTGCCTGACGACCACGAATGCCGTCGGCCGCTACGCCTACTTCACCACCGGCGGCTTCCTCAACGGCAAGAACGTCACCAACAAGGACACCCAGGTCTTCTCCGTCGGCAACGACCTGCAGCAGTTCATCTTCAACCAGATCTACCGCCGCGGCCAGGCCCAGGCGTCCGCGGCGGCGAACCGGTAGCTCAGCAGCACCCCGCCGACGGAAGCGACCGCTTGTTCCGCGCCTCCTTGTTGCGCGCGGCCAGCAGCTCGTCGGCGGGGTAGCCGACCTCCTCCAGGGTCAGCCCGTGCGGCCGTACGACGTGTACGGCGGAGTCCCGCACCCCCGCGGCCAGCACCTTTCCGGGCCACTCCGGCCCGCGGTGCCCGTCCCCGACGAACAGCAGCGCGCCGATCAGCGAGCGCACCATGTTGTGACAGAACGCGTCGGCGCGCACGGTGGCCGTGACGATCCCGTCGGACCCGCGCACGAGGCTGAGCTCCTGAAGGGTCCGAATGGTCGTGGCCCCTTCCCTCTTCTTGCAGTACGCGGCGAAGTCGTGCTCGCCGAGCAGCGCCCGCGCGGCCTCGTTCATGGCGTCCACGTCGAGGGGCCAGTCGTGCCACAGGACGTGGTTGCGCAGCAGGGGGTCCACTCCCCCGGGGTTGTCCGTCACCCGGTAGGCATAGCGCCGCCAGACGGCCGAGAAACGGGCGTTGAAGCCGCTGGGAGCCTCCCTGAGCGCCCAGACCCGCACGTCCTTCGGCAGCCGCCCGGCGAGCCGCTTGAGCAGCTTCTCGTGGTGCTCCCGCCAGACGCCCTCGGGCAGATCGACGTGTGCCACCTGCCCGCGCGCGTGCACGCCCGCGTCGGTCCGGCCGGCCACGGTCAGGTCGTACGTCTCCCTCGACCGTGTCACCGTACGCAGGGCGTCCTCGATCTCACCCTGCACGGTCCGCCTGCCGCCGGCCTGCTTGGCCCAGCCGTGGAAGCCGGTGCCGTCGTAGGACAGGTCGAGGCGGATACGGACGAACCCGGGCTGTACTTCTTCGCTCACGTGGAAATCCTCTCAGGGACGCGAAAGCGGGCCCGCCCCGAAGGGCGGACCCGCTTCACGTCAGGCAGAGACTCAGGCCTCCGACTCCTCGGCAGCGGCCTCCTCGGCCGGCGCCTCGGTGGTCTCCGCAGCCTTGGCCTCGTCGGCCTCCTTGACCGCACGCTTGGTGGCGGCCTCGGCCTCACCCACGGCCTTCTGCTGCACCGTCAGCGCCTCGACCAGCTCGATGACGGCCATGGGCGCGTTGTCGCCACGGCGGTTACCGATCTTGGTGATGCGGGTGTAGCCACCCGGACGGTTCTCGTAACGCGGGCCGATCTCGGTGAAGAGCGTGTGGACGACGCTCTTGTCCGTGATGACCTGGAGCACCTGACGGCGGTTGTGAAGGTCGCCCTTCTTCGCCTTGGTGATCAGACGCTCGGCGTACGGGCGCAGGCGGCGGGCCTTCGCCTCGGTGGTGGTGATACGGCCGTGCTCGAAGAGGCTCTTCGCCAGGTTCGCGAGGAGCAGCTTCTCGTGCGCGGCGCTGCCGCCCAGACGGGCACCCTTGGTGGGCTTCGGCATTGTTCTTCTCCTGTGTGTCTGCCCCGGCCGTATCAGGTACCGGGGTCAGGAACCCGATGAGCGGATGCTCACCGGCTGCGACCGATCAGTACTGCTCGGTCTCCACGAAACCCGCGTCCGCGTCGTCGTCGGCGCCGAAGGCGTCCGCAGCGGCCGTGGGGTCGAATCCGGGCGGGCTGTCCTTCAGGGCCAGGCCCATGCCGGCCAGCTTCGCCTTGACCTCGTCGATCGACTTCGCACCGAAGTTGCGGATGTCGAGGAGGTCGGCCTCGGAACGCGCGACGAGCTCACCCACGG